>JBMSGX010000047.1:0-12764 GCA_049416285.1 Crocinitomicaceae bacterium
AGACTGTACTTGAAGGTGTTTCCAACGGACAATTCATTGATGTGAATAACCTTACTGAAGGAACATACATCATTACAGTCCAGGATAGCGTAGAAGTTTATCAAACACAGTTCGTGAAACTGTAAATCTCCATAGACTCATAGTTTATCTATGATTATCTGTAGCCCGGCCTTGGCCGGGCTTTTTTATTTTATATTTATCTCAACGAAAGTTTAGACTATGATACACGGCACGCACAATGCGATCGAAGACACGCGAAACAATGACGTTCTCATTTATGTTAATGGGGAATTCTATCCAAGAAATGAAGCAAAGATCTCCGTATTTGACAGTGGATACCTTGTGGGCGATGGGATATGGGAGGGCATTCGACTTCATCATGGGAAACTTGTTTTTATCGAAGATCACATGGACCGTTTGTTTCGGGCTTCAAAAGCTACAGGAATAGCATTAGGTAAAACACGTGAGGAATTTATTGAATTGCTTCAGGAGGTTTGTCGCGTCAACAATATGGACGATGGGATACATCTTCGCTTGATGATCACAAGAGGAATCAAAAAAACACCTTCGCAAGATCCACGTCTAACTATTTCGGGGCCTAACATTGTTATCATAGCTGAACATAAGCATGCTTCAAAAGAAAGTAAGCAGAAAGGAATTTCACTGTTCACAAGTACCATACGAAGAGGTTCACCGGACTATTTAGACCCACGATTGAATTGCCATAGCAAACTTCATGAAGTTCAGGCACTAATTCAAGCCCTGGAGGCAGGAGCGGATGAAGCCTTGATGCTTGATGTCCATGGATTCGTTTCGACTTGCAATGCTACAAATTTCTTCATGGTTAAGAATAATGAGGTATGGACCAGTACCGGTGAATACTGCATGAATGGTATTACTAGAAAGAAAGTTATCGAAGCTTGCGCAGCGAACGGTATTACTTGCAGGCAAAAGAATTTCTCGCTCTACGATGTATATGATGCCGATGAAGCCTTCGTTACGGGAACTTTTGGAGGATTGACGCCCGTTCACACTATAGATGGAAGAAAGATCGGAACGCAGAAAATGGGTGAGAAAACATCTATTTTGGATGGATTGTATGATCAAATGATCGCAGATTATGTCAAAAACAATTAAACGTATATTTCTCTGGTCGAGCCCTCGAAACATATCGACGACACTCATGTATTCTTTCGCTCAACGTTCGGACACACGCGTACACGATGAACCGCTGTACGGATATTATCTGAAGTCAACGAATGCGGATAAATATCACCCGGGAGCAGAAGAGATTCAAAAATCAATGAACTGCGATGGTGAATCTGTTGTTGAGGAAATGCTGACGACTGAGGACAAACCAGTTCAATTCTTTAAGAACATGGGACATCACTTGTTGGGCATTGATAAAAGCTTTACCAAGGATGGATACAACGTTATTCTAACTCGCGACCCAAAACGTATGATCGCTTCATTTTCGAAGGTGATCGAGAACCCTTCTATGAAGGATATTGGCTATGCAGATCAACTGACGTTGGCGATTTATTTTAAGCAGAATGACATCCCTTTTATTGTAGTTGACTCCAAAGATATCCTTATGGATCCTTCATCTAAACTAAAAGAGATCTGTGACTTCGTGGGTATTCCCTTTGAAGAGGAAATGCTACAATGGGAAAAAGGAGCCAGAAAGGAAGATGGAGTCTGGGCAAAATTCTGGTATGCAAACGTTCATAGAAGTGAAGGTTTCTTAGAGTATAAAGAGACCAATATAGATCTTCCCTCTAATCAGAATTCATTGTACAAGGATGCATTGAACAATTACAACTCACTGTTAAAACTTTAAATCATTTATGTCAGAAGAAAAAAAACCAAAAGGATTTTATATCAAGCGATCAATGTTGATAGGGATGCTGATTTTCGGGGCATTTGGATATCTCGTTCAAATATTAACCAATATTAAGTATGGTTTATTTCCTGCTGGAATGGCTGTAGGAATGGCACTTGGGCTATTAATGGGGTTCATCATAGAAGGAAAGAAAAGTGACGAAGGAAAAATTCGAGAGCTAACAGTTAAAGAGAAAAGAGATCAGAGAATCAGAATTATAATAGGAGTGGCATTTATGTTTTTATCATTTTTAATGTTCTTGGTTTTCTCAATTTTAAACAGCTAAAAAAAGGGGCCGAAGCCCCTTTCAATTATTTCATGTCGATCTGTTTGATCAACTCGTCAGATGCACGTTTCAACTGCTCATCTACATTTTTGAATTTCGCATCTTGCGATACATCCAGCTGAATGTTCGGTACTGCCGGATCGATCTCCATGTTCTTGTCATCTGCCTTCGCATACCATGCTCTAAATGGCATTCTTACCATGGATCCATCCATAAGACCTAAACCACTTGTTGATATAACTGCACCAAACGAAGGTCTACCCACCAAAGTCCCTATTCCAAGGTTTTTGTATGCATGTGAGAAGATCTCCGCATTTGAGTAACTGTTCGCGTTACACAGCGCAATTGAAGGCTTATTCCATGCATAGAATGGCAAACGTTCAGCAAACGGATAATAGTTTCTGAAATCTTTGTGGTTATCCAAACTATTTGTTGCTCCTCTTGGTATCGTGTAAGCGTGTTGCTTCACATTCAATACGGCCATTAAATAATCTGTTGTCCATCCACCACCGTTAAACCTCACATCGATTACAATGGCATCTTTACCGTGTCCTGCTGCAGTGAGCTCTCTTTCGAAACGCTCAAAGCTTGGCATATTCATTCCGCGAATATGCAAGTAACCTAACCTTCCTTTTGAGTATTCATCAACCAACTTTCTGTTTGATTTCACCCATTCATCGTACAATTCATTGCTGAGACTTGAAGTAGGACGAATCACAACATCTCTTTTATCCCCTTTCGAATTTTTTACCTCAAGCAATACTTCAGAGTCAGCTGTTCCATTCAACAATGACCAGAAGTTTACTCCTCCTTTCACTTCCTCCCCGTTAACAGAAATGATCACATCACCCGAATTCAATTTACTATTTGCTCTATCGGCCGGCGAATTTGGAATAACACGTACAATGCTCACTCCCTCTTTAAGAGGTTTGATCTCTACACCAAGCAATCCCGTTGACTCCATTTGTGTCTCTTCGCGATCTTTTCCTCGAATTCCCATGTGACTCGCATTCAGTTGTCCCAGCATGTTGTTGAACATATAATAGAAATCGGTTTTTGTCGATGCAGCCAAACAATATGGCTTGTAATGGTCTTTCAATTTATCCCAATTCTGTCCGTGGAATTCTGGATCGTAGAATCCATCTCTTAGACCTCTCCATGCTTCTTCGAATACCTGCTCCAATTCAGCGGTATGATCGATCTTCATTTTAGCTTTGTAAGGAAGTGACTCAACTTCCCCCCCCGCGAGTTTTATTCTAGAAAGTCCAGATCGCCCTGCGAAATAAATGTACTTTCCATCAGGGCCAAGCTCTAAATTGTAAGGCGACTTTCCACCTTTTGTAACTTGTTTGATATCCTTCCCTTCCCATGAAACAGAATAAAGATCTTGCCCCTTGTCTCCTGGTGCACTCGAAGTGAAATAGAACGTTTTTCCATCCTCAGAAATCTGTAAATTACCTTCGCTGCCCGGCAGACTCGTCAGCTGAACCAATCTTTCATGAATATCTTCAATATCGATTGTAACGACCGTATCCTTGTCTTCGTCATCAATTGCATCCCAATCTTCTTTAGAACGCTGGTAATCTTCCTTTTTCAACCAAACAAACCAAATATCATTATCACTGTTATTTCTCGCCGAGACAAAACCAAGTTTTGAGCAATCGCGACTCCATACAGGGTTATAATCTCCTCTTGGATGCATACTTACGTTTACTGCTTCTCCAACTCCTGACGCAGACTGCACATACACCTCTGCATTGAAGTTTAAGTCCTCCATCGTAAATGCTAACCACTTACTATCTGGACTCCAGGCAACACCATCCTTATCGCTCCATCCTTTCTGAAGAACACGTGATTTCGAGAACTTTCCTTTTTCATTGATATCAACAACGATTAGTTCCTTGTTCCCAAAGTTTCCACCCTTGATGTATGCCATTTGTTTTCCATCAGGTGACACCTGGGCTCTGCGTTCGTCAAGACCATCTTTTGTAAGCTGAGTAGTTGAATATTTGAGTGTTTTTAATAGGTCTCCTTCGCTCTTGTCCGCAGAGTTCACCATGTATAGATCGTATTGTCCATTCTTATCAGAAGAGAATATTACAGTTGAATCGTTCAACCATGTCACATCCTTTTCCCGCGAAGAAGAATTCGTTAGGTTTTTGGTTAGACTTTTCTTCTTATCATTTTCGGAAACAAAAACGTCTCCATGAACAACGAATGCAGCATACTTCCCATTTGGTGAGATACTATATCCTTCAAGGCTATTGGTATAGGTCTTTGTTTCATAAGGATCGAATCTGTAATCTGCTGCAATTGAAATTTGAATCGGATCTAATACTCCCGTAGACACCTCCAATTTGTAGATTTTGGTATCCATTGCAACCACACCTGTACTTCCTTTGTCGTTCAAACTAAACGAGCGAATCTCATCCTTCATCGTTTTTGTAACCTGCTTAATTGAACCGGAAACAGCACCGTCAGCATCAATCGCCGCCTTGTGAATATTATAATTTCCAGATCTTGCGCTGATGAAGAACAATTGATCGTCTCCCACCCACACGGGCAGGTAATCCTGACCATCAAACGTGGTGATCTGATGATAAGCATCCGTTGTTGTGTTGTATACCCAGATATCTTTATTTGCAGACCCCTTATACTGCTCCCTCGCGATTCGGCAGGCACCTGCAGAATAGGCAATAAACTTTCCATTAGGAGAAGCTACCCCTTCATATCCGAAGGCATTCATAGCTCGCTCAGAGGTTCCTCCGTTAGCGTTTACCTTTTGAATTTCTCTATCCCACTCTACTTGTCTAAAGTTTCTGTTTCCTTCAAAAAGCAAATACCCATCAACGGTCCAATCCGTTACTGCGTCTGATGAAGAATGAAAAGTTATTCGTTCTGGTGCTCCTCCTTTCGCATTAACAACATAAACATCATTATTACCATATCTGTTACCTGTGAAAGCGATTTGCTGTCCATCAGGGCTCCATACAGGACTCGCTTCATAAGCCTCATGGATCGTTAACCTATTGAGGTTACCTCCATTGATATTTCCAGTCCAAATATCACCTTGAAATGAAAAGGCAATTTGTTGTCCGTCAGGACTAATGGAAGGAGTTCTAAGGAGAATTGGATTCTGTGCATTCGCTCCCTGGGAAAGCACACTAAAAGTTAAGATAAGGGATGCTAATATCCCATTTTGAGTAGTTTTCATCGTAAAGCATCGTTTGCTTCAAAGCTACGAAAAGATCTAGACGATATCAATCTTGACAGGGACTCCCTGCTCTCCCATTTTCTTTAAAAAGCGGATATGCGATCTAAACGCCTGCCAATGGGTTTGACTCTTGTACTTATAGCCATACTCCTCTGCTGTCTCTTTTATGATCTTGGTGATCGCTCCATAATGAACGTGACAATAGTTGGGAAACATGTGATGTGCGACATGCTGGTTAAGTGCACCTGAGAAAAAGGTCAGCACAGGGTTAAAAGGAGAGAAATCAGTTGTCACATCAAGTTGATGCAACATCCAGTGTTTTGAAATTTTCCCGTCCGCATCCTCCTCAGGAAAAGGCGTACCTTCTATCAAATGAACGAACAGAAAAATGCTTGTTAGAAGAATTCCCATAAATAAGTACATCACAAGAATTCCTATCAACACCTGCCAGACAGGCAAATCAATTACAACAATTGGAATCACGAACAAATAACCAAAAACAATTGCTTTGGATAGTATTAGTATAATCCATTCTTTCTTTGGATGTCCTTCATACTGTGAATTGCCCATTCTTGTCATACCGAAAAGTTGAAAGTCCTTCACTGCCATCAAAAACAAACCGAAAAAGGGCCAAAGTAAAGGGAGATACAAATGCTGGTACTTAAAAACAGGCTTCCATTTATGATATCTGGTAATTCTGGCTACATCAACATTTTCATTATCCATGTCCGCATGCGGAATATTCGTGAAAGAATGGTGTGATAAATTGTGTTTAATATTCCAGATATACTGATTTATTCCGCACAGATTCATGGTGTACGACAAAAAACTATTGACCTTATTATTTTTTGAATAGGCATTATGCGATGCATCATGTCCAATATTAAACGCCATGAATGCCATCGAACAGCCAAAGATAACGGCAAAAAAGAGCCGCCATGTCACAGATATATCTGAAAAAACCGCCATGAAATAGGAGCCAACGAAAAGGGAAACAATGAAAACACTTTTCACTACCATTTTCCAGTTTGCTTTTGTACTTATCGCATTATCCTTAAAATAAGCAGCCACTCTCTTGTGAACAGCTTCTCCGAACTCTTTACCTTCTTCCCCAAACACGATAGGCTTTACAACACTGTACTTTGTATTGACTTCTGTAGCGCCTACTTCAAATTGTTTATCCATGAAAAACGTTTTGCACGAAGATAATTAAAAGTACGCTAACCTGAAATTGGATTAGGTTAGCGACCTTGCCATTAACGTGCTAAAGACTATCAATCTCTAAGGTCGAAAGTAGTGGATATGGCTAATGCACCTATTGCCATCCAATAAGTAACTAGAACAAAGATCTCCGCAGTATCAAATGGGAACTTGAATTTATCCAAGGCAAGTATCGCGTCTGAAATCAAGAACAAAAAGGACCCCACCATTACGAAACGGAATCTTCTATTCTGATAGCGATCATATAATCCTATGGCCTGCCAACACATCACAACGAGGCAAAGCACGTATAAGGCTACTGGTATTTTCAACTCTCCTAGCCCATCAAAAAGCACTGTATAAACACTGGCTCCGATCGCCAAAAGCACTAAGAGTGGTAGCGGTTTTAAATACAAACCCCGGTAAGAAATAAATGCGAATGTGTAGAAGACATGAGCGATAAAAAAAGCCCCTAAACCAAACACAAACCATTCAGGATTCAGAAGAAAAACATCACCAACTAGACAAAAAACAAGGGCCGCAACAAGTCTTCTGAAATACTTTCGATTAATGCTAACTCCGTACAAAAGCGGGATAAATAATATAGCAATCGTAGTTAGCGGTTTGAGCACCCAAAAAACATTGTGAAAATCAATTTGTACAAAAACAATTGCACTGATCGCCAAGATTCCAGCGATCACATAGTGGATGAATTCGTTTTTATTGCTTAGCTCCATTTCTACAAAGTTAACGCTTCAAAAACACTACAGGTTGGAATTGCAAATTAATCTGAAAAAATAGTTTGGTATGCTGTTTGGATAATGTAAAGCATAACATAAAATTTAGAGCTATGAAAAGAACACTTACACTTGGAATTGGAATGACAGTGATTCTTTTCTTTACATCATGTCAAAGAGAGGAATCTATTAACATCGATCAAAACAGGATCTACACTGAATATGCATATACATATGATTCAGAAAAAAGTCAATCGATCATGGAAGCCTCTTTCAGACTTGACAATAATGGCGGTAAACGCATTGAATTAAGTTATCCGGCGCGTGTCGCGTTTGACGGTGAAAACATGAGTTACAGAAGAACATTTGGAGACTACCAACTTAAGCGAACTGGAAGTATGACAAATGGAAGCTTCGTCTATACCGACTTAGACGGAAACGTTTACGAGAACAATATAAATTCTGTTAGACCGATAGAGTTACCATTTGGAATAACTAGGATAAATAGAAATGGAAACTTTTTTCTCCCATGGACAGGTGATGCAATTCAACCCGGAGAGACAGTAACAGTTATTATAAATCCACAAGGAGAAGGAAGTAATAGGACCTTTACAACGAGTTCGACCGGAGCGACGCATATTGTTCTCGACGAATTTAAACTAAGACAAATTGAGCCAGGTTTCGCTAAGATCGAGATATTGAGAGAACGATCTCATTCACTGACATCCACTCCATTAAGCGGCGGAAGAATAGAAATGAAATATAAGAGCCGTGAGATCAGTATTGAAATAACAGATTAACACAACAGCCGCCTTCGGGTGGCTTTTTTAAATCAAATTACTTACCACGGTAACAAGTTATGTTTACCTTTGTAACATGAACAGAAAACTGCTCCCTGCATTCTTATTGACACTGGTAAACGTGTTAGGGTTTAGTATACTGATGCCCGTTTTGCCTTTCATTGTAGAAAGTTACGATGCTCCGGAGTGGGTTTTTGGATTGCTTCTTACCTGTTATTCAGCCTTTCAATTCATCGGCGCTCCTATTCTGGGAGCAATGTCTGACGCTCAAGGACGAAAGCCCATTCTCCTGATTAGCCAGGCAGGAACTCTTCTAAGCTGGTTCATTTTTATTTTCGCTTTGGCACTCCCTGAGTGGAGCATTCTCGGTTTAGCCCTACCCCTTTGGGTAATTGGCTTATCGCGGATCTTAGATGGAATTACTGGTGGAAATGCATCTGTCACAAACGCCTATGTTGCTGACATCACTTCGCGAGATGAAAAGTCCTACATTTTCGGATATCTAGGTGGTATTGCCGGTTTAGGGATGATATTGGGTCCAGGTTTGGGAGGACTTTCGGCATCAACTTCAATGGGATTTACCGGAACACTTCTGCTGGCAGCTGTCATTTCGTCAATTACCCTTATCTCCATTCATCTTTGGCTGAGAGAGTCTCACCCCGTTGAAAAAAGAGCTGAACGGAAACGACCAACAATTTGGCGCACAGTATTTATTCCAGCTCGCGTTAAGGAGGTAAATCCCTCACCTATTATCAAGGTTATATTTACAATGAAGTTCTTCTTCTCATCAATGATGGGATTTTACATTGGTACAATGGCACTTTTTCTTATTGACCTTTTTGAATTCACGGTTGATGAGCTAGGATTTTTCATGTTTTTCATTGGATTGTTCCTCGCTTTCAATCAAGCCTTTTTATCAAAACAGTTTATTAAACGATTGGGAGAATTTAGAACGCTTATTTTAGGATTGGCTCTTACTACTGCTGGACTCGTTGCGATCACGGTGACAGATATACTTTGGCTCTTTGTTATTTTTTACTATATCCTCAACCTTGGATTATCACTATGCTTTCCGACCTTTAATGCATTGATCGCCATAAATGCAAACCCTCAAAAACAAGGCGAGATCATGGGGATCTCAGAAAGTATCAACTCTTTTTGCATGGCGGTATTCCCTGTTATTTCCGCTTCACTTTATGGCTATTTAAATTATCATCTGTATCATTGGATAACGCTTCTTCCTATTGCTGCTCTGGTCTTAGCACTCTTTTCCTTGAGAAAAAGAGGTAAGCAAGCCTACACCAATGGATAAAAGAGTCTCGAAAAACAACTATGAAGCACGAATACTGGATCATCGATAGCGCAAATCTTCTTGTTGAAAAATACAGGGGTGTAATAAACAAAGAAGATATCGGAAAAGGTGGAGGGAAACTATATAGGATGATGGATCACGAAAGGCCCTTCAAATCAATAGTCGATGTAAGCGAAGCCATTTTCTTCAATATCAAACATGACGAAATTAAACTCATTTTTGAAGAATTTCGAAATCGTTTAGGATCGCATGGTAAAGGCCAATTCGTTTTATACAATGGAAGTAATGCGAAGGATGATTACCTCAAGACATCCATATTCACTAAGTATGAAACAGATAACATTCAGCTAAGAAACTTCATTGAAATTGATGACGCTACTAAATGGCTTGGATTGAATAAGCCAGAATCACTTCAAGTATTCAAAATCCTTAATGATCACTGATCCAGTTGCAATAAGCTGTGCTTAAACTGCGCTGAGGAAACCTTAGCCTTATAGATCAGATCGATGTTCTTTAATTGAGAGTCAATGAGTGCTTTCTCTCTTGAATTCACCATAAATACAGAACTTTCTCCAATATTGAATAGCTTGAGTTCTGCGTCATACAACCTCTGATAATTTTGAACGACGTTCTCATAGGACTCGCGTTGCAAATTTGAAGTTGTCCATGTGTTATATGCTGCTTTCACCTTGTAATCGATCTCTACTGATTTCGAGATCAATCCAAGCTCCTGGTCCTGTAATTTGATCTTTGATAACCGCACGTCACCTCTTTCTTTTCGGGTTAGAATTGGATAAGCCACAGTCCCACCCCATTTGTAATTATTTACGTTATACTGGGTAAATGGATTACCACCTATAGGTTCGCTGATCGCATTATACTTAACTGTTAACTTAGGTTTAAGCTGTTCTTTTTTGTAACGCAGATCAATGTTGGCCTGATCAATCTTGAATTGACCTAAATCTAACAATGGGTGATTCCATGATGCTGAATCTAGCGCTTTTTTATCCCCTTCGCTTGGTGACTGGTAATTCAATTCTTCCCGCTTTGGAGGAATTGATCCATTTATTTCCAACGGTACATAGCCATTGTCCCAAAGAAACAATTCAAGATATTCTCGCGCGTTCATGTAATTCAAGCTGGTTTCTTGAAAACCTATGACCCTATTCTGCCATTGGATCCAAGACTCCACTGTATCTATATCTGGCCGGTCTCCCAGTTCTGCGCTTTTTTTAACTCCTTCGAAGCGAAACTCCGCATTTCGCATTGCCTGCTCGTAAACTTGATTCTTATTGTAGGCAGCTACCCACTTCCAATAGGCTTCTGTTGCATTGAGCAAAAGGTCATTCAACATTTGTTTCTGCTCGATCTTAGACGCTTCCAGGTAAATTTTGGCCTTTTTCAATTCAGCTCTTCGTTGATCTATAATGAGTCCATTACCCAACTCTAATCGAAGTCCAGCATACCATAATCCGGCGTCCGGAATCCGATCGTAAGCATTTACAAAGTCTCCTTGATTCCTGTCATAACCGGCTTCCGCACTTAACCCGAACCATGTAGGCACCTTTAGACCACCATTCATGTAGCTGTAGTACTGTTTGTCGGAAAAATATTTCTGATCAATAGAACCACTCAAGTAAGGATCGAACCCTCCTCTTGACCGCAATAAATTTGCCTCCCCTCCTTTTGCAATTAACTCTGAACGAAATGCCATTGGGTGATGTTCTTTTACGCGCTCAATAAAATCTTCGTACTTCAAAACAGCCATTGAATCTTGCGCTTGAAGCACAGAAGGAACCAGCAATAATATGACTACTAAAATTCTCATTTAGCGGTTTGTTTAATCGGTGTATAGAAGTTTGGTGGGAATCCGTTGATCTGTCTCCATAACTCATACCAGATCGGCACATCGTTCAATAAGATCATTGCTTTTGCTCCACCACCGTATCGAAGCGCTTCTGGCCACGGATAATCCTCCGGATCAGGCTTTACAAGCAAGCGATACTTACCGTTTGGAGAGATGAACTGATCAATGGCGTAGATCAAACCACCATAGGTACCATGACTTGCATTTGGCCATCCCGAAAATACGATCGCCGGCCATCCATCAAATTGAACACGCACATGCTCACCCTTATGGATCAGTGGAAGGTCAATTGGGTCGACATAGATCTCAATTGCAAGATCATAATCGGCTGGCATGATACTTACGATCTTCTCTCCTTCTTTCAACGTCTCGCCAATACCACTAACAAATGTTTCAGTAACGTATCCGCTTTGAGGTGCTGTGATGTAATAAAAACTGCTTCTGACCTCATAATTGCTGTATTGGTTTTCAAGCTTATTCACCATGGACTCTGCGTCAAAACGTGTGGATGATGTTGTCAACTTTTCAGATAAGATCTTCGCGTAATCCGTTTCAAACTTTGCACGTATATTACTGATTTCCAAACGTAAATTTATCAGCTCATTCTTACTGTTTAACCATTTGTTTTGAGCAGCCACTTCGTATGACTTCGTTTCCTGCGCCTTTAGTCTACGCGATTCCAGGTCAACCAACGATTTCAACCCTTGTTTGTACAAACTATCCATACGTTTTAGCTGATAATCAGCTGTACTAGCGTTTAATTTAGCAGCCTCGAATGCAATACTGTCGTTCTGCACCTTTAAATGCGCTTGCTGAAGTTTAATTCTTGCCTGCTGTAGCTTTAGCGTATTTTGCTGGCTTAGATTCTCAAGTTGACGCCCTTGTGCATCTTCTTTCATACCGTATGCATCAGCCGTCTGCTTCTTAAGTTCGAGCTGATTCTTTGTTCGCGGTAATAGCTGATCATCGAAGTAAGCATCTTTGATCTCTGAGATCAACGCGATCGTATCACCCTTCTTTACTTCCATACCTTCTCGTACATACCATTTATCTATTCTTCCCGCGATTACAGAATGAATAGTTTGCGGTTTGTGTTCCGGAAGATAAGTTGCCACGGAACCTGTTGATCGCACGTTCTGCGTCCATGGAAGTAACGCAATAACAAACACCAGAAAGAATGCACCCCTCATAAGTTTTATCAGGACCTTGCTCGTCACTTTCGCTTCAACTCTAGCGAGTGTACTAAAACGCTCCACGGGCATTTTATCTTTTACACTGTTATTTGAAATATTTAACATATTAAGAGTTCTTTACAATTCTACCTTTTCTTAGTTCTACATGCTCATCCACTAAATGATCTATGCTATATGGCGTAGAGCTTGTTAATATAACTGTCCAATCATGCTCTCTCGCCATCAAGAAATTCAAGACCAGTTCTCTATCTTCATCCGAAAAGACACTGAAAC
>JBMSGX010000048.1:0-12706 GCA_049416285.1 Crocinitomicaceae bacterium
ATTGGATTAACAATTGGCATGCCACTTATTCCCACTCGATAGTTGCAGGTGGTTTGGAGCTTATGTCATAAGTAACTCTATTAATACCCTTCACTTGATTTATGATCTTATTTGAAACTTTTGCCAAGAACTCATACGGTAGGTGACACCAATCAGCTGTCATACCATCAGTTGACGTCACAGCTCTTAATGCTACAGCGTTTTCATAAGTTCTCTCGTCCCCCATAACCCCAACGGATTGAATAGGTAGGAAAATAGCACCAGCCTGCCAAACATCATCATAGAGTCCATCAGCCTTTAGCGAAGAAATAAAGATATTATCCACCTCTTGAAGGATCCTTACTTTTTCTGCCGTTACATCTCCCAGGATTCTAATACCAAGTCCAGGACCAGGGAACGGGTGACGACCAAGAATAGCTTCATCGATCTCTAATGATCTTCCGATTCTTCTTACTTCATCTTTAAAAAGAAGCTTTAATGGCTCAACCACTTTCAACTTCATATAATCAGGCAAACCTCCCACATTGTGGTGCGATTTGATCGTTGCGCTTGGTCCTCCGGACACTGAAACAGATTCGATCACATCCGGATAGATCGTTCCTTGCCCTAACCATTTAGCGTCTTCAATAGATTTAGATTCATGATCAAATACATCTACAAACACCTTACCTATTGCCTTGCGTTTCGCTTCGGGATCAGTCACTCCTTTCAGAGCGGCATAGAATTGCTCACTCGCATCTACACCTTTCACATTGAGTCCCATTCCTTGATAAGACTCTAGCACTTGCTCAAATTCATTTTTTCGAAGCAGGCCGTTATCGACAAATATACAGTGAAGGTTATCTCCAATGGCTTTGTTCAATAAAACAGCTGCAACGGATGAATCAACCCCACCCGAAAGTCCTAGGATAACTTTATCATTCCCAAGCTTCGCTTTCAATTCGCTTACTGTTTCCTCAACAAAAGATGCAGGCGTCCAGTCCTGACCACATCCGCAGATATCTACGATGAAGTTCTTCAACAACTTCGTTCCTTCTAATGAGTGGTATACCTCAGGGTGGAACTGAATTCCAAATGTATCTTCTCCATCCACATGATAACCAGCAACACGTACATCTGCAGTACTCGTGATCACCGTAAAATTATCGGGAATCTGTTTTATCGTATCTCCATGCGACATCCACACTTGTGATCCATCTGTCATACCTTTCAATAGTGGAGAGCTATCGTCTATATATGATAAATTCGCACGACCGTACTCACGGATCTTTGATTGCATTACTTCACCTCCAAATGTATTAGCCATATACTGAGCACCAAAACACACCCCAAGTAATGGAAGCTTTCCTTTATAGGGGGTCAGATCAGGTTTTGGAGACGCCTCGTCTCTAACAGAGAAAGGACTTCCGGATAATATCACTCCTTTTACATTATCTGTTAATTCAGGAGCCTTATTCCAAGGGTGTATCTCACAATACACATTCAATTCTCTAACTCGACGCGCGATCAGCTGCGTATACTGAGAACCAAAATCGAGGATCAAAATCATTTCATGCATGGCGCAAAGATAATGCGAATCCTCAGATGCCTTTTAAAAATCAAGAGATATTTAATAACAATTTAGACAATTTGTCAGCACTTTTTGATTGGTATAATTTATGACGAAGGAGATACCACTAATAATCATATTAAAACACGTTTAAAGCGGTAGGAAATTATTATTTTTACGGCTTCAATTTAGAATAACCAATGGTTTCGAACTTACTCAAGAAAATTCTCGGAGATAAATCCACAAAAGATAGAAAGGAATATCAACCAGTCATTGACGAGGCAAATGCAAAATTTGAAGCATTGCGAAATGTGTCTGATGATGAGTTGAGAGCAAAGACCAAGCAATTCCAGCAAGCATTAAAGGATGGTACAGCCGAATTAGAAGCAGAAGCACAAGCACTGAAGGATAAAACAAACGATCCTTCAACAACGATACACGAAAAGGAAGAGCTTTTTGAAGAGATCGACGGTTTAACAAAAAAGATCGACGCTAAACTTGAGGAGATCCTTGAGACAATTCTTGCAGAGGCCTTTGCCGTAGTAAAGGAAACATCGAGACGTTGGGCTGAAAATGGAAAGTTAGAAGTTACAGCGGAAGATTTCGATAAAGACCTTGCTTCACAGAAGGATGGTATTTCGATCGAAGGGGACAAAGCGATCTGGCATAACGAATGGACAGCGGCCGGTGCTCCTGTGAAATGGAATATGGTGCATTACGACGTTCAGCTAATGGGTGGTGCAGTGCTTCACCGTGGAAACATTGCAGAGATGCAAACAGGAGAAGGTAAAACATTGGTTGCCACATTACCTGTATATCTAAATGCTTTGACGGGGAAAGGTGTTCACGTAGTTACTGTGAATGACTACCTGGCAAAACGTGACTCTGAGTGGATGGGGCCTCTATACCAGTTCCACGGATTGAGCGTAACATGTATCGATAAATTCAGACCAAACTCTGAAGAGAGAAGACAAGCATATCAGTGCGACATCGTATTCGGAACAAACAATGAATTTGGATTCGATTACCTCCGTGACAATATGGCAGGAAGCCCGGATGACCTTGTACAAGGGAAGCACCACTTTGCAATTGTCGATGAGGTCGATTCAGTTTTGATCGATGATGCACGTACACCATTGATCATTTCAGGACCTACTCCAAAAGGTGACCAGCACGAATACCATCAACTGAAGCCACGTGTAGAGAACATTGTTGCTGCACAGCGTAAGTATGTAAACCAGTGCCTGATCGACGCAAAACGTTTGCTAAAAGTAATTAACGGTGAATCTGGACCGGGAGAAGATCCAAAACAGATGTTGGAAGAAGGTGGAATTGCACTACTTAGAGCATACCGCGGACTTCCAAAGAATAAAGCATTGATCAAATTCCTTTCTGAGCCTGGAATCAGAGCTCACCTGCAGAAAACAGAGAACTTCTACATGCAGGAGCAAGGAAAACATATGAAGAAGATCGACAAGGAACTATTCTTTGTGATCGAGGAGAAACAAAATACGATCGAACTTACCGATAAAGGGATTGACCTGATCTCAGGTAAGGACGATAGAGAATTCTTCATTCTTCCGGATATTGGTGTATCGATTTCTCAGCTTGAAAAACAAGGGCTTTCCAATGAACAGTTCTTTGAAAAGAAATCTGAGATCATTCAAGACTACAGTGCGAAGTCTGAGCGTATCCATTCAGTAAACCAGCTTTTAAAAGCGTATACGCTATTCGAAAAAGAGGTTGAATACGTTGTAATGGACGGTAAAGTGAAGATCGTTGATGAGTCTACTGGTCGTATCATGGATGGTCGTCGTTATTCAGATGGACTCCACCAGGCGATCGAAGCGAAGGAAGACGTTACCGTAGAGGCAGCAACTCAAACGTACGCAACGATCACCCTTCAGAACTACTTCCGAATGTATCACAAGCTTGCGGGTATGACGGGTACAGCGGAAACGGAGGCAAAAGAATTCTGGGACATCTATGAATTAGAAGTAATCGTTATTCCAACAAACAGACCAATTCAAAGAGATGACCGCAACGACTTAGTATTTAAAACAGCTAGAGAAAAATTCAATGCTGTGATCGACGAGATCGAAGTACTTGTCAATCAGAAAAGACCAGTACTTGTTGGTACAACAACTGTTGAGATCTCTGAGCTATTAAGTCGAATGATGAAAATGAAAGGTATTAAGCACAATGTATTGAATGCGAAATACCACCAGAAAGAAGCAGAGATCGTAGCAGAGGCTGGGCAGCCTGGAGCAGTAACTATTGCAACAAACATGGCCGGTCGTGGTACGGATATCAAACTGGGAGATGGTGTAAAGGAAGCCGGAGGTCTTGCGATCATCGGTACTGAACGTCATGATTCCCGTCGTGTAGACCGTCAGTTGAGAGGTCGATCAGGACGTCAGGGAGACCCAGGTTCTTCTCAGTTCTTTGTTTCATTAGAAGATGACTTGATGCGTAAATTCGGTTCGGAACGAATTGCCAAGTTGATGGACCGCCTTGGATTGAAAGAAGGTGAGGTGATTACACACAGCATGGTTTCTAAATCGATCGAACGAGCTCAGAAAAAAGTAGAGGAAAACAACTTCGGAATTCGTAAACGACTTCTAGAGTATGATGACGTGATGAATGCGCAACGTAAAGCGATCTACAAGAAACGTCGCAATGCGTTGTTCGGAGACCGCTTAGATATAGACATCGACAATATGTTCTATGATATCAGTGAGGCCTTAGTTACTTCTCATACGAAACAAGAATACGCTTCATTTGAAGAAGAGGTGTTGCGTACGCTTAGTATTCAGCCTCCATTCACAGCAGAAGAATTTGCGTCTCAAGGAGATCAGGAGCTTGTACAGTCTCTGTACGATGCACTTGTTGAGCAGTACAACCATAAAAATCAGCACATCATCGACAGAGCACTTCCTCAGATCGTTCACGTTCAGGAAACAATGTCGGATAAGTTCAAAAACATTGTCTTCCCTCTTTCTGACGGAAACCGTAAAATGGACTTAGTTGTAAATCTTGAAGGAGCTTACAACTCAGGAGGAAAAGAGATCGTGAAATCATTTGAAAAGAATGTGATTCTTGGAATGATAGACAATGAATGGAAAGAGCACCTACGTGAAATGGATGATCTTCGTTCAGCAGTGCACCACGCACAGTACGAGCAGAAAGATCCATTGCTAGTTTACAAGTTGGAATCATTTGAATTATTCAAAGACATGTTACGCCGCTTGAATGGGGAAACCGCTGAACTTCTAATGCGCATGAATATTCCTGTTTCAGAGACTATTCACAGTACAAATAAGGAAGTAACGCAACAGTCTAATTACGACAAAGCAAAAGCAACAAACACAGGACAAGAACAGATAGAAGGACGTCAAGGGTATGACGAAGCGATTCAAAATTCAATGCCGGAAAGACCAAAACAACAACCAGTTGTGGCGGAGAAGAAAGTCGGTCGAAATGATCCTTGTCCATGTGGAAGCGGCAAGAAGTACAAACAGTGCCACGGAAAATAATTTGAAAAGAGGAGTTCGCTCCTCTTTTTTTATAGCTTAGTGTTATGAGCGTAGAGATCAACAAACTGAGTATCATAGGTTCGGGAAATGTGGCGACACATCTTGCCTTAGCTTTTGACGACCGTGAGATTGAAGTAACGCATATCTACAGCAGAAATGAAGTTACCGGTAGATCGATCGCTAACCGCGTTAATGCGGAGTTCATTGACGATATTTTAGAATTGCCCTCAGGGCAGCTTTGTATTGTTTGTGTTCCGGATGACCAAGTAGGTGAAATCATCAAAAAGGTTCCTGCGAGTATACCTGTCGCGTACACTTCAGGTTCTGTTGAAATCAAGGACATTGAAACGAGTAATCAGCTCGGTGTATTCTATCCACTTCAGACGTTTTCAAAAGACACAGCGGTAGACATATTCCAAGTTCCGTTTTTAATAGAAGCGAAGGATGAAGCATTTGCCTCTACCCTCTTCGATCTTGCCTGGCAGATCTCGAGAAAAGTGGAATATGCAAACTCCGAAAAGCGAAGAGAAATACACCTTGCGGCGGTCTGGATCAACAACTTTGTGAACCATTGTATTGTGCAAGCAACAGCGATTTGTAACGAATATGAACTGGACCCTGAATTACTTCATCCTCTTTTGGAAGAAACAGTTAGAAAGGCACTAAATAACGATCCGAAACTCATTCAAACAGGTCCGGCTCGCCGAGGCGATCACCGAACGATCGAAAAGCATCTTGATATGCAAGAAGGTATTCGAAAAGAGCTGTATGAAAAGTTGACTAAAAGCATTCAAAATATTTATCGCAATGATCAGTTATAAAGAGAAATTGAACGATATCAAAACATTTATTTTTGATGTTGACGGCGTACTAACCGATGGTTCCGTTCTATTACTTGAAGGAGAAGTGGTGAGAACGCTAAATTCGCGGGACGGGTATGCCCTTCAATATGCAGCAAAGAAAGGATATAACATCTTCATTATCACAGGTGGCAATTCTCCTTCTGTAAAAGATCGACTTGAAAATCTTGGAGCTAAGGAAGTAGTTTTGCGTGCTAAGAACAAACTAGAGCATTACAATCGGCTGAAGCAAGATTACGGTTTTGAAGATAGTGAAGTACTTTACATGGGAGATGATATCCCTGATTACGAAGTGTTGCAGAAGGTTGGTGTTTCAACGTGCCCTCAAGATGCCGCAGTAGAGATCAAAGCAATATGTGACTACCAATCACCTTATGGTGGAGGAAAACACTGTGTTCGCGACGTGATCGAACAAACACTTCGCGTGCAGGATAAATGGTTCGATAAATCTTCGTTTGAGTGGTAATTAGTACTTCACTAATCGCTGCTGAAACTTCCCTTTACTCGATTCAATAACTAGCAAATAGGCTCCTGTCTGCAGGTGAGAAAGATCCAGTTCTGAATTACCATAAACTTCTTCCTGGTGTAATAATTGACCTGTCATACTCACAATAGATAGCCTTAATTGTTCTTGCTCCGCATCTATGTTCAAAATTGAATTAAAAGGGTTTGGATAAACATTCAAATCCTTGTTTGCTTCAATAGGCACCAACTCAACCAAATCATAGACGATCGGAGCTGAAGTGGTTGGATAAACCTCTCCCGGACCGATCTTCGTCACGAAGACTGTGATAACACCAAATCCTGGTCCAGCCGTAGAACCTACGACAACAGCTCCACCATCACTTGTTCTGATCGCATCTGAAGTTTGATCAAGCCCATTATCAGATATCTGGGCTGCTGTTCCCAAATAAATAATATCCTGATTGAAGGCTCCAATTGCCGCATCAGGACCTCCCTCAAAAGTCCCGGGACCTCCATAATTATAGGTTAAATAACGTCTTGAATCGTTGTCATAACTGGTAATACACTCAATCTCTCCATACTGAGGAACTCCCCATTCACTAACAATTGAATGTGTGGTAAGGTCAACTTCCCAGGCATAATGTTCTTTGATCGGAGAATCCGGATTATTTCGGTAACCGACAGCCTCAATATGCCCACCCATGATCTCAACATCATTGATACCATACTCTCCGTATTGACCTAAATAAATCGTGTCTAAAATGGTCCCATCATCTACGATCTTATACATCACCCCTTTCTTGAATGTTGAATCAGCATTGTAATATGAACCTGCAATAACGAAACTACTGTCATTGTATTTTCGGATCGTTCTTAAGACATCATCACCTCCGGCACCAAAAGTCTGTTCCCAAAGTACATTACCATCTTTATCTGTCCGAACAACATAACCGTTTTGATTCTCATTTGGATTAGAGCTATTCTCACCAACAAGTAAAAAGCCCGAATCACGAGTGAGCGCCATGTCATGCATACGATCCCATGCTGCACCTCCGAAGCTATACTCCCAGGACTGCGTCCCATCCAACTCCACTTTAGTTAAGTACATATCATAGGCCCCGTTCCCAAATGAGTTTGTCGTACCTCCAATAAAATATCCGATATCTTTCAGGTAGATAACGCGCTTCCCTTCTTCAGACTCCATTCCTCCATAACCGAGTGACCATTCGTAATCACCGAACTTGTCCAACTTCAATAAGAATGCCTGTGAGCCCGAACCAAAACCTCCTGAAGAACCGGTAACAATAAAACTACTGTCCTCCAATTGATCGATCCCATATCCAAAATCAAAACTACCTTGAGAATAGATCTTGTGAAAGGCGATCTGTGCGTTCAAAGAAGAACCAATTAATATCAATATGAAGGTTACTAAAATGCGCATCCAATTCTAAGATAAACTGATTGACCCGGTGCCTTTTGGCTAACCAAACCGCTGATCGTCTCTGTTGATAAACCAATATTCCATTTACCGAGATCTGTATGCGCGTAGAGTCCACCGCGCAAACCTGCAAACCCTCCAAACGATAAATTTGCTCCTACTCTTAACTTGTCAATTGGTCTGTAATCTAATCCTCCAAAAACCATCGGGCTATAGATTAATGTTGGGTAAATACGTACACCGAAGAATGGTTGAAATTTGCCCTCATAATGGTCATCCACGATCTTTCCGATCTGAATAAACCCTGGTAATAAGTAGGTTGGCCTGAAATTGTTTGAGTAGATCCCAACTGAATCCATTACACTGTTCACGGTAATACTTGTGTCTCCCAAAAATGAATTGTCTCCGATCAGCTGATCGAATGTAAATCCATCAAAGGCAATAGTTGTATCCGTGTAGTATCGTCTATAAGGTTGTGAAGAAAACCCAACTCCAATATTCTTTGCTTGAAACTGAATAAAAGCGGTGTTCTCTGGCCCCCATGCAATCGGGAGCTTAAAATCAACATCTACCCCAACCCCGAACCCTTGGTTCATTTTGGAATTCTTAGGCACCTCTACCTCACCGTCCATCTCAATAATAAACGAATCACCCGATTCATCCTGAATAAGCTCTAGCGTTCTAAAGTGCGCATCGAAATGATTATCAATGTTATAAAAATTTAAGGTTACGCTTGCCTTAGATTTTGCATTAACGATACCTAGACCAAACTTCTGGAAGCTTGTCAAAGTCGCATTCATACCGGACATTGACAACGTGTCTCCTAAAAATCTTTGATTTCCATAAAAAGCCAATCCAAAGAAGTCTTTAGAATAGATCAATCCTCCAAAAAGATCATACCCGGCCTTGATATTTAATCCCCAGTCCTTGAATAGACGAACATCGTATGCCGCGTAATTCAGCTCACCAGAAAGCGCTCCTCCAATTCTGTTTACAGCTCTGTGTCTGGCAAAGGATGCATCTTTCATATCTTCCGTAATGGCACCTCCTCTTAGAAATTTGGATGTAATGGCTCTTTGAATGCTGTTACCCGCATAATCAAATCCACCGGATAAGGTAACCTGATGCTTATAGATCAATGTGTCATGACCAATTGGTAACATTTGTCCAATCCCACTGAGGCTTAGCATCAAAATTGAAGAAAGAAGGATAAGCTTTCTCATTAAAGAATGTTTTTGGTTTTAAATTCTGCTCTTAGTTTTATTCCTAAGTAAGCACCAATTGGAATCATCATCTGTTGACTTGTTCCATTCGCTGGGTCAATCGTGTTCATTTTCACATGCACAATCACCTTCTCCAACTGATTCAGTTTTGTTACAGCTTCTTCATCCAAATCGAAATAAACAGTTGAGTTCGCATGGAATAGATCCGTAAGCGCATCATACTGACCAAATTGACCACCATTAGCAGGTGTTGACCCTGATATAACTTCCAGTGTTTGATCGTTCTCATCAAGTAAAATAAGTTGCACCTCTCCACCTATAGGGAATGCATTATCTAGATCCAGCACAAAACGTCCAGATTCTACATGTGTTTTATTAAAGTCCTGCTCGAGTGATAAAGCAAATGTATCTCGCAGTGCAAGATCATTCATCCCAACCATAAGCGGCATATCCACTTTCAAACCAAGTTTTAAGCGACTGTTCGGGAAGACCTCATCCCAACCGCCTGACATATTGCCCCATGGATTTAAATCAATGCTATAGCCCAAATTGAATGTGCTTGGCAAGTTCTCAATAAACTGAGCCACATTGCTGTTTGAGCCGTTAAAGTTCAAAGTCTTAATTGAGGGAGTTAAAGACCCCCAGCTTCCTGTTGCGGGATCAATGTTGAAGCTTGATCCAACCTGATTGTTCGAAAGGCTCATTGTACCTCCAGCGCTGTTGGTTCCATTCAGAAAAGTTAACAATCCTTCCGCTCCGACTTTCATCCCATTCTCTACCTCAAATGCAACCGAAGTACTCGGTAGATCCAATATTCCAGAGCTATAAATATCCAGTTCTTTAAGATAGCGCTGAATTGTATCTGAAAATGCATACTTGAAATAACCTTGTGCATAGTCCAGTCTAACATCTTTGAATGTAGCGTCAACGATAGTAACGTCTGAACTCGTCATTGTCACACTAGGTCCCAATGGGTCGGAAGTAACCGTAATATTAGACTGAAGCTTATTATAGCTTGTTCCGGCCAAACCGCTTAAGTCAATTTCATATCCCTCAAGATCAATTGTCTGAGAGGTTAATCCTGCTCCGGCATTCGTTGCGGCCGGAGCCGTGAATGTGTACAAGAATGGGATTCCATCCTTCTCTACACCGGGAAGCTGAACCGTGAAAATTGCTTTTGTCTCTATTGGATTTTTAACCGTCATTTCGATCTTACCCTCTTTCAATAAGATCTTTCTTAATTGAATATCATTCAACAAAAGTTCGTGTTCTTCTGTTGAGTTAACGAAGCTGAATCCAGGAGTGATCGTAATGCTTGGCACAGCCAAAGTAAACTCCTCTTTGATCGTTGTATCAGGAATCTCTACGAAGTCATTAATTCCTAACTCGAATAAGGTACGATCCAACGCTAGGACGTAATATCCTCCTGGATCTTCTTGGATGGTAGAATCATTCACAAAGGCATCCACGAACAGGGTGTCATTGATCAAAGGCATATTCCAGTCTGTATCCCAAACTGTTGCTTTCTTCTTACACGATAGTGCGAGAAGTCCTAAAGTTGCTATGATCAATATTTTATTCATACCTCAGAAACGTGCAATTTGCTCTTTTCGTTGGTCTTAAGCACGCTCAATGATCGTTGCATATCCCTGCCCTACACCGATACACATACTTACAAGGGCATAGCGTTTATTCGTTTTCTGCAATTCGATAGCAGCTGTATGAAGAATACGTGCCCCTGTCATACCTAGAGGATGCCCTAAAGCGATCGCACCTCCGTTTGGATTAATACGCTCATCATTATCAGCTAATCCCATTTTTCGCGTACAAGCCAAAACTTGAGCCGCGAAAGCCTCATTCAGCTCTAGAATATCCATTTGATCCAAAGTCAAACCAGTACGCTCTAATACCTTTTGGGAAGCATATACAGGACCTATCCCCATAATTCTTGGCTCAACTCCGGCAATAGCTGCACCTACGATTCTTGCCAATGGCTTCATGTTATGTTGTTTCACTGCATCCTCGGAAGCTACTAACAAGGCGGCAG
Source organism: Crocinitomicaceae bacterium (assembly GCA_049416285.1). Classification (GTDB taxonomy): domain Bacteria; phylum Bacteroidota; class Bacteroidia; order Flavobacteriales_D; family Crocinitomicaceae; genus UBA4466. The sequence continues at coordinate 11,119 of JBMSGX010000048.1, forward strand.
CTCCATCATTCAATCCAGAAGAATTACCAGCGGTTACCGATCCTCCTTCTTTCTTGAATGCAGGACGTAATTTCTCTAGACCCTCAATGGTAGAATTCGCGCGAATAAACTCATCGTTTTCAAAAAGGATTGGATCTTTCTTGCGCTGCGGAATACTAACTGGAACGATCTCCTCTGCAAGTCTGCCATTCTCTTGGGCTTTGGCAGCCTTCATTTGTGACCACAATGCAAATTTATCTTGTGCCTCGCGTTCGATCCCATACTTTTCAACAAGATTTTCGGCAGTGTTACCCATTCCGTCCGTTCCATACAGCTCCTTCATCTTGGGGTTGATAAACCTCCATCCAAAAGAAGAATCATGCATTTCAGCATCCCGTCCGAAAGGCTTGGATACTTTAGAGATCACCCAAGGACCTCTTGTCATATGTTCCACTCCACCCGATATGTATATATCTCCTGCGCCATCTTTTATAGCTCGTGCAGCATTAATCGTTGATGCCATTCCAGAAGCACATAGTCTGTTAACAGTCTCACCACCCAACTCGTAAGGTAAGCCTGCAAGAAGGCCGGCCATACGTGCAACATTTCGATTGTCCTCACCTGCCTGGTTTGCACAACCAAAGATCACGTCCTCAATTAATTTAGGGTCAAATCCACCATTTCTCTCCATTAGCGCCTTGATAACATGCGCTGCCAAATCATCTGTTCTGACAGGGCTCAATGTCCCTCCAAAATTTCCAATTGCGGATCTTATCCCATCAACAATAAATACGTCTTTCATAGTTCACTTTTATGCATCGCTAAATTAACAATTTAAAGCGATACGCGGGTTCTGTGTTGTTGATAACTTCTCTCATCCATTTCGGTATAAAAATTGTAATTTGGATATCCGAACTTAAAAATCGACTTAACGTGTTTAAAACAAAATTCACCCTAGCTCTGGGTCTGTTATGTTTTTCTCTCAACGCTACTGCACAGGTAGAGGAGCTTACTCCTGAGGAACAAGCATATCGCGACTCGATCACAGCACTTAACCTTGAAAATGCCGCTATTGCTAATAGCCAGGAAGCATACAACAAGGGAATCGAATTATTCAAGCAGAAAAACTTCAACGGTGCGATCAAAGAATTTGAAAAGAGTATCAAATTCGATCCAAACTTCACAGCAGCTTATTACAATAAAGGAGTAGCCGAAAACGAAGTTCAAAAGTTTGATAACGCCGTTAAGACTTTGACAAAACTTATTGAGCTGAAGTCTGCATACTCCAAAGCATATTTTCAGCGCGGACGTGCTTATCAAGGAAATAACGATTACCTAAAAGCTGAAACGGATTACGAAGAAGCGATCAAGTTAGACGGTTCAAATCCGAAGGCCTATTATAACTATGGAACATTGAAGTTCTTGCAACAGGATTATAAAGGTGCGATCAAATTCTTCTCTAAAACCATCGATCTTGACGGCGATTTTATAAACGCTTATAATGATAGAGGTTCGTCACACAGAATGCTTGGAGATTACACTCAGGCTATTGCAGATTACGAAACAGCGGTACGTAAAAACCCGAATCTTGCATTTGTCTTGAATAACA
>JBMSGX010000049.1:0-12585 GCA_049416285.1 Crocinitomicaceae bacterium
TGCCTGATCAATAACAGCCTTCTCTCCTGCTGCTCCGGTTGATCTTATAACGAGCAAAGAAACGTCATTCAAACTTCCTTCCCAATCAGACAACAACTTACTTTCAACCTCAACATTCTCGTCTTGATCTAGCATTTGTCGTATTGCTTTAATATCGGGATGCGGACCGCTGGCCAACATGAGGACCTTGCTCCTTGAATCAATGACTTCCACATAAAATTTACGCGAGTTATTGACTGTAGACGATTCTCCATCTACCAGTTGCAATCTCACCTCGTAAGGTACAAAACCTATTCGCGAGGCATTGACTACAAACTTTGCTGTGTGAAACTGCTGCTTCGAAGCATCGTAAGTAATCTGCTGTGTTCCTAGCTTCTTGTCATTTGACCAAAGCTCCAATGTATAATCTCCAGTAGGGATCTTGTTTGCTTCTATTTCAACATCTACTGGGAAATCATTTCTAAAAAAGGCTATTTCATTCGCAGAAACGTTTCTGATCAAATGATCAACCTTTGAAACGGTGTCTCCAACACCCAATGTGTAAATCGGTGTTAGACTTATCTTTTGAGCACTGTATACAGGACTGTTCCCCGTGTTATAGTTTCCGTCAGAGATAAAGATTATAGCGCCCTTGTTCTGATTGTAATAGCGATTAAAGATCTCATCGAATCCCTTATAGTGATTAGAAAGGGCTCCTTTAAAGTCAGGGTTTTCTGATCTAATTCCATCATCAACTATAAAGTTCTGGATCTCGTATTTATCAGCGTATGTTGAACCGAATTCCTTAAGGTAATTAGAGAGCTGTTGCTTAACAATTGAGCTGTCCTTGTAATTCAGCATAGAAGAAGAATTATCAATAAGGTTGATCAGAACCGGCTTTTGTGTCTTTACCTCCCTCGACTCAAAAAGAATCCCCAACAAAAGAACACCAAGTAAGAACAAGCCCGCTGAGCGCAGAAACAATAATAGAATGCGTTTCCATTTTTCAGTCTGCTTGAAGACCTTTTGACCATGGTAATACCAATACGTCAGAGCAACAGAAATTGCCAACCAAGGGATACTCCACCATAAAGAAAGGTCTGAAAAGAAATTCATCAATACGAAAATAAGAATCTAATCAGTTCAAGCAGGAACCAAAGACCTATTTCTTCTGAGCTTTCTCTTTTTTGTTCGTTAACTTGTAAGATATCCCCATTCCAAGTACAGATTTGAACTGAGTCCGCGGTCCAATATTCCCGTCATTACTTCTGATCCTGATGTCATGATCATAGATAACCGTGCAGTTTAGAGATGTGGAGAACCATCCATTCACTTTGAATGTGAATAATACATCTCCATTTACATCGATGTTTTGTGGGCGATCCAAATAATTCGAAAAGAGCTCTAGGGTTGAAACCATATGAATGTTCGTAAAGAGTTCTCTTCGATAATTCATACGCATATACGGACCAAATTCAGAACGCAACTCTTTACCAGGAATCACACCAAATGCTCCTTGTAGTGATAGAGTTCTGTCTTTAACAAACGTCAGCTTACCTGCAATAGGTGCAATAAAAACGGACATATCATCTGAAGGAGAATAGTCAAACCCTAAGCCGAAGCTTAAATATCCTGGAGCCATAAACTTCGATACCCGCACAGTGTCATTCGGATGTTTAAACCCATCGAGAAATTGTGTTCGAAATCCTCCCAAAAATGACAGATACAAGCGATCACGTAGTCGATAACCTACAATTGAAGTTAGCTCTATCCTATCATCTGTTTTCTGCAAACGCTCGCCACCTTCGTCTGCTTTACCTAAATACTGTAGTCCACCCAATGCAATACTCGCCGTGTTTACCCAGCTCATTTTATCTTTCCTGTAACCTGCTCTCGAATTAATAAACCCTAGCAAGGAAATGTTATTTCTACCACCTGCATTCCAGTTAACAAAAGACGATTGTGTTCCATTTACACCAAACTTGGATTCTAATCGCCAAATACGCGTATCAGATGAATCGATCGGAATCTTTTTAAAATCATTATGACTGACCGGCGCCTGCGTTTGAGCAAAGCAATTTGGTAAAATACAGGTCAGCGCGATGAAAAGGTAGATTTTCATGTTCAGTTGTATTACACGGCAAAAATAACTTGGCTAAATCTGTTTACTAGCGACTTTTTGGAAAATAATTAACAATTGAACGTTGACTCCTGGTATAAAAAATTCGAGTTTTTACTATTTTCGTGGTGCATTAAAAATCAAACAAATAATGAATAAAGAAGTCTATATCGTATCAGCTGTAAGAACTCCTATGGGAAGTTTTGGTGGAGCACTATCAACAGTACCTGCACCCCAACTGGGAGCAACAGCGATCAAAGGCGCATTAAATAAAGCTGGAATTTCAGCAGATAAGGTTGAAGAAGTGTTCATGGGTAACGTTCTTCAAGCTAATCTAGGACAGGCACCTGCTCGTCAAGCTGCGATCTTCGCCGGAATAACAAACGACGTTCCCTGTACAACTGTAAACAAAGTTTGTGCATCAGGAATGAAAGCAATTAGCCTCGGTGTTCAATCCATTCTAAGCGGTGACAATGATGTTGTTGTTGCTGGAGGTATGGAGAACATGAGCATGGTTCCTCACTACTTTAATGCACGTTTAGCTACTAAGCTGGGCGATGTGAAGATGGTGGATGGAATGGTGAAAGACGGACTTACAGACGTATACGGACAGGTGCACATGGGAGTTTGCGCTGACAAGTGTGCAACTGAGTACAACATTAGCCGTGAGGATCAGGATAACTTCGCTATTGAATCATACAAAAGAGCTGCGAATGCTTGGGACGCCGGTAAATTTGACGAAGAGATCGTTGCTGTCGAAGTACCTCAAAGACGTGGAGATGCTATTATCGTAAGCAAAGATGAAGAGTTCACTAATGTGAAAATGGATAAGATCCCTGGTCTTCGAGCGGTATTTACAAAAGAAGGAACTGTTACAGCTGCAAACGCTTCGACATTGAATGATGGGGCGTCAGCTCTAGTATTAATGAGCAAAGAGAAAGCTGAAGAGCTAGGCGTAACTCCAATTGCCAAGATCGTAGGTTATGGTGATGCCGCACACGAGCCAGAATGGTTTACAACTGCGCCGTCAAAAGCGGTACCGGTTGCGCTTAAAAAAGCAGGCCTGGAAGTTGGTGATATCGATTACTGGGAGCTAAACCAAGCGTTCTCTGTAGTTGGAATCGTGAATACACAGAAATTAGGATTGGATCCTGCAAAGGTGGATGTCAACGGTGGAGCTGTTGCTTTAGGTCACCCACTTGGAAACAGTGGTTCAAGAATTATTGTAACGTTGATTAACGTGCTTAAGCAAAACGGAGGCAAATACGGAGCTGCAGGTATTTGTAACGGTGGTGGAGGTGCATCTGCCATGGTAATCGAAAACGTTTAAAAGAAAACAACAATACTAAAGGAGGTTTCGGCCTCCTTTTTTTGTGCATGAAAAAACAGGAGCTAAAAATATACCTTGATCAGAAAGCGACAGAATACAATACTATTGACTTTATCGCGACTGACCCTATCCAACTACCGCACAGATTCGAAAAGAAGGAGGATATCGAAATTGTAAGCTTTCTTGTCTCCACAATCGCGTGGGGAAACAGAAAAAGCATCATCAAAAGCGGTGAACGGCTGATAGAAATAATGGGGAATGATCCCCTTAATTTCATCCTCAACTATGAAAGCGATCAGGAACTTGATTTCAAACACAGAACATTTAACGCTACCGATCTCGATTTTTTCTTTCGTTCTTTGAAAAACATTTACATGAACGAGGGGTTAGAAAGAGCCTTTACTGAAAATGCTGGAATCCCCGGGACCAAAGGACGAATCGTAAGTTTCAGAGAACGGTTTCTTGAAACTCCTCATGAAAAAAGGTCGGAAAAACATATTTCAAATCCACTTAAGAATTCCGCTGCCAAGAGATTGAATATGTTTTTGCGATGGATGGTAAGAAAAGATAAACAGGGCGTTGATTTTGGTATTTGGAATACAATCTCTCCGTCTGAACTGTATTTACCTCTTGACGTGCACACTAGCACTTATGCACGCAGACTTAAACTGTTATCGCGCAAACAGGATGACTGGAAAGCACTCGAAGAACTCATGACTAACCTGAAGAAATTCGATAAAGAAGATCCTGTCAAGTATGATTTTGCACTGTTCGGTCTTGGTGCATTTGAACAAATCATATAGAAATGCGTTCGTAACCTCGTAAATCTTATCTTTGAGCATTATGAGTTTTGTGTATCCGGAATTCCTTTGGGCTTTGTCACTACTGGTGGTTCCAGTGATCATTCACTTATTTAATTTCAAACGTCACAAAACACTTTATTTCTCAAGTTTACAGTTCGTAAAGAAAGTTGATCAGCAAACAAAATCAACACAACGGCTTAGACATTGGTTGATATTGCTAACACGCTTATTGGCTGTAGCTTTCTTAGTCCTGGCCTTTGCTCAACCTTATTTTTCTGACACAACGGTCAAGGACAAAGAATTAACCACCGTACTACCTATTTTTATTGACAACTCGTTCTCTATGGAGGCCCGAGGAGCTGATGGACAATTATTGTCTCAAGCGAAAGAAAAAGCAAAAGAAGTCGTTGAGAATTCAGACGTGAACAGTCTTTTCCTCATAGGTACAAATGAAATGAGCGGACTGGAAGAAAGACTTTTAAACAAAGCAGAAGCTATCAAGCGTATTGATGAGATCAACCTCTCTCCTATTTCAAGAACGATAACTGATGTCATCAACTGGCAACATGACATACTTCAGGAAAACAATATCGTACAAAAAGACCTTGACCTATTACTATTCTCGGACTTTCAAAAAACTGAGAATACTCTGACACCAAAAGAAAGTCAGCTGAATTACATTCCAGTTAGAGTCAAGCCTGAAAGCGCCTTAAATATTGCATTAGACAGCATCTGGTTTTCAGCTCCTATTCACAGAGTCAACGAAAACTCTGAATTGAACATCAGGATAAGGAATTACGGCTCTAACCCTGTTGAGAACATTGAAGTGGAAGTTCTTATCGGTAAGTTAAGAAAGCTTATTTATCTCAATGCTGATGCGAATAGCACATCAACAAGCTCATTCACATATAAAGAAGAAAAACTAGGTTGGATATCGGGAAAAGCAAGTGTAGCGGACGAGCAACTGTTCTTTGACAACAACCTTTACTTCAGTTACGAAGTCAGTAACAGTGTAAATATATTGATCATTGATGGTGAAGATGCTGTCCCTAATATCAATGTTGTTTACAGTCTAGATCAATTCTATAATGTACGATCTGTGAAGGAAGGAATGGTAACGCGGGATGACTACCTAAACAAAGATCTAATTCTTTTAAATGGTCTTAACAGACTATCATCCGGGATGACGGATGAACTTGTTAAGCTCGGAGTTGAAGGTACAGTAATTGCCTTATTCCCAGGGGCTAAAATTGACATGAATTCCTGGAATGGCCTTTTAACAAAGCTAAAACTGAACCAATTTGAAGGAATCACAAATGCAGGTACGCGCCTTGATAAACTTGCTTATGAAGACGCATTTTTCAAAGGCGTATTTGACCGAAAACCAGCCACAATCAATTTACCTGCCTTAAGCAAAGCTTATTTGGCGGGATCCGGTCAAGGAATACCACTGATTCAAATGAAAAATGGAAAGCCGTTGTTTGCGGCCTCTTCGGGCAAAGTTAAAGCATACTGTTTTTACAGCTCACTTAATGAGCAATACGGGCAGTTTGTGAATGACGCGCTTTTCTCGACAATAACCTTACGAATAGGTGAATTGTCAAAACGACAACAACCTTTGTTCTTGACAATTGGATCTGATGTCTCCTACCCTGTTTACAACGCTCTGTCCGCAGAAGATGCTATCAAATTAAAAAATGACGAATTTGAGGCGATTCCTCAAACTGAAAAATTAAACAACATTCAATACATCAAGATAGATCAGCTGAATCAATCAATACCTGCTGGAAGCTATCAACTTTATCAAAAAGACTTACTTGGTTCAATTTCCTTGAATTATGATCGCTCTGAATCCACAAGAGCCTATTACACCAATGAAGAATTAGCTCAGCTCCTCGGAGGAAAAACAGGGCAACTGGAAGTACAGGAATTAAGCAGCTCAAGCAATTTCAACGTCAAAGATGTTGACAAGCCCTTTAGCTATTGGAAACTTTGTATCATATTAACTCTTATTTTTGTCTTGACTGAAATGGCCATCGTGCGTTTCTACAAATAAACCACCCATGAAAACACTCCTTAAACAGGCGAAGATCATCAACGAAGACTCATCGTATCACCTTCAAACAAAGGATATACTCATTGAAAAAGGTAAAATTGTAAAGATCGCTGACTCTATTTCGGAAGAGGCGGACAAAATAATTGACGAAGAAGGGTTGCACGTTTCATTGGGGTGGTGTGATACAAAAGCTGATTTTTGTGATCCCGGAAGCGAGCATAAAGAAACAGTTCAATCTGGACTTGAAGCTGCTGCATATGGAGGATACACGCATGTCGGTGTTCTTCCTTCAACATCTCCGGTAGTTGATGGTAAAAGTCAAGTTGATTACATCACGAGACAAGGATCCATGGAGGCATCTCAGCCACATCCGATCGGAGCAATGACCATTGGCATGAAGGGAGAAAACATTTCTGAAATGTTTGACATGTTCCAGTCAGGTGTTCGTTTATTTTCTGACGACCTGGAACCGGTTAGTTCAGGGATCATGTACAGAGCCCTACTCTACAGTAAAAATTTTGGAGGAAGAATCGTCGCATTTTCCAGAGATAGATCCATAGCTGGTAGCGGTATGGTAAACGAAGGAATGGCGAGTACCAAGACAGGATTGAAGGCTGATGCTTCGATCGCGGAGATCATTCAAATTGAAAGAAACTTAAGACTGCTTGAATATACTGGAGGGAATATTCACCTAACCGGCGTAAGCACGGCTGAAGGAGTTCGCCTGATCAAAGAAGCAAAAAACAAAGGCTTAAATGTAACTGCAGGCGTAAACCTTTTCAACCTTCTATACAACGAAGAGGCAGTACTTGGATTTGATACAAACTATAAAGTAATGCCTGTCTTGAGATTCGAAGAGGACAGAAAAGCATTATGGCAAGGAGTTATTGACGGTACGATTGACATCATCGAAAGTGATCACAGACCAAAAGACCAAGAAGAAAAATACGTCGAATTCGACAATGCGTCATTCGGCTGTATTCAGCTGCAGACCGTATTCGGCGCACTTGGAACAAGTGAAGAATTTCAGTTGGCACCCGTGATTAAAGCCCTAACTAACGGTAGAAAACTATTAGGTATTGAGCAAAACGCAATTGAGGAAGGTCAAAATGCTGACCTTACAATGTTTATACCTTCCAAGTCTTGGGAGTTCAAATTGCAGGACATTGTTTCCAACACGAGAAACTCACTTTTTGTGGATAAAGAGTTATCAGGATATGTCATCGGAATAATCAATAACGATAAATTAGTGACCAAAGATTAACCTGAATGACTACTAAAAGGAACTTTCTTAAGGAATTTTTCAAGGATAAACAGATGGTGGGTGCCATTAGCCCGAGCACAAAGTTTTTGGGTGAAAAGATGTTAAGTAGTGTTGACTTTGAAAAAGAACACATCATTGCAGAATTAGGACCAGGAACCGGTGTTTTTACCGATTTAATTATTGCAAAAATGGCCCCGGAAGCTAAGCTATTGGTATTTGAACTAAATGAAAGTTTCTGTGAAGCTTTAAAAAACAGAATCTCTGATCCACGTGTTCAGGTTATCCATGATTCTGCTGAAAACATATCTAAATACTTGAACGAAAACGAGAAATGCGATGTAGTCGTTTCTTCTTTACCACTTATGGTGTTTTCGCCAGAACTAAGAAATTCAGTAGTCAAAGCCTCTTACGAGTCTCTCCGGGAAGATGGAAAATATGTTCAATTCCAGTACTCACTTCAATCGAAGAAACTATTGGAATCTGTATTTAAATCAGTGAAAGTGAGATTCACTTTAAAGAACTTCCCTCCTGCGTTCGTATACACATGCCAAAAGCACTAGTTTACTACAAGCTTTATAAACCTTTCGGATACCTGAGTCAATTTTCAGGTGAACCATCAGACAAACTTCTAGGAGACCTTTACTCCTTCCCTAAGGATGTTTACCCCGTCGGAAGGCTTGATAAAGACAGCGAAGGCCTGTTATTACTAACCAATGACAATGCGTTCAAAACCAAGTTACTAGATCCGGACACGAATAAATCAAAAACGTATTGGGTCCAAGTGGATGGTGATATCACACAAGAAGCAATAACCGAACTTCAGTCAGGAATCATCAAGATCAAACACAAAGGAAATTCTTATCAGGTCAAAAAAGCAATATGTATTAGGATCGCTCCGCCCAATATTGAGGAAAGGAATCCACCTATTAGATTCAGAAAGAATATTCCCACCAGCTGGATAGAATTAACGATCACTGAAGGCAAAAACAGACAGGTCCGCAAAATGACCGCTGCAACCGGCTTCCCAACGCTTAGACTCATCCGTGTAAGGATCGAAAACCACTCATTAGAAGGCATGAATGTGGGTGAATGTCGAAAAATCAACCTTTAATTCAGTAAAACTGTCACTTCAGTCAATCAGAAAGATAATGGCACAGGATTTGGGTATATTACTGTAAATCGTTTGTTATGGAAACAGTAATTAACAAAGAAACACTTAACGAATTGAGAAGAAGGCTCATTCAAAGTAATTCAAAACTCAAAACCGGATTTGACCGCGCATTGGTCGATCTTGGCGTACATCAGGTGAACCAAGACAAGAAGTGATCAACTGATCACATATTCAATAGAGTCTTTGACCATTTTGGCCACCGGACATCTACCTGAAATTTCTGTTAATCGCTCGCGTTGCTTTTCATCCAGGTTTTCGGGAAATATAATTTTCTTAGATACAATGGTCTTTTCTCCCATCTCCAAAATTTGCAGGTCAACCTTTAGTCCGGACACATCCCACCCCTTTCGCTCCGCATACATACGCATGGTGATCAGCTTACAACTTGTCAATGCTGAGAGTAACAATTCACTTGGTTTCGGCGCCGTATTAGTCCCTCCAATCGATTCTGGTTCATCAGCAAACCATTCTAGGTCTCTAGATCTATTTTCAACTCTATATCCTTCGAGAAGAGCTGCCTTTACTGAAGTTCCTTCCATTATCCGCGAAGTTTATCCAAAAGATCACTTAGCTGACAAGCCTCTTCCTCAGTAAGGTTCTCCATTACAAGAATTTCCTTTCCAGAATCCTGAAGCGCTTTATCAATAGTAGAAAGCAATTTCAATCCTTCTTCTGAAATTTTCACATATACCACGCGTCTATCATCTGAACATCGTTCTCTTTCGATCAATCCTTTATCGATCAGTTTATCCATCAAACGTGTAGTATTCGGCGATTTCTCAACCATACGCTGCTTTACGGTATTCACAGTAATAGCCTCTTTCGCTCCACGAAGTATCCTCAATATGTTGAATTGGGGCATCGTCAATGAGAACTTCGACATAAACTTATTCTGTATGGTAGACATCCAATTCGATGTATACCGAACATTGACTACAGCTCTCAAATGCGGATTGTCGATCTTTGACTGGATTGCTTCTTCGATCTTCATAATTATTTACCAAGGTATTATATTCCTTTGCAAAAGTAATCAATTCCCGTAAATATGAAAGTCTTTCAGCTCTGGAATTGTAGTATAACGGAATGGAAACCTGTGTTTACCGGGTAAAAGGTTTTCGAAATTTTTTATGAACTGAACATCTTCCAATTCACATTGAACCCATGTTTTTTCAGAAAAATCGGCCACCTCTAACTCTATTATCCCTTCTGAGTCATTCGTATACTCAACTTCACTTATCGATACATGCCCCTCGATTATTCCAGGATTCATTTTCCGAACATAGACAGCTACAAGCATCTCTGGAACCCCTGTACTATAGGTGATTCGTAAAACTCTATCCTTTTTCAATCCTGACCTTTTAAGTGGTATCAATTCGATTGTGGCGGAATTAAAAGGAACCACTGACTCACGAATTAATCCTACCTCTTTCACCCTACCTTTCAAATCAAGCCATTCATAATTTAACTGTAGATCAACGGTGTCTTGACCTAAATTCGAGATATACAAAGAATCATTTATCCAAGTAACAGCGACCTCTTCGAAGCACTTCTGAACTTTATAATGCGCCGCTTTATAATTTCCTTGATAATCTATCGTAGACCATGTAGGACCGGGAAAAACATCATTTAACTGCCAGTATAACGTTCCGCCACAGCGAAGCGCATTTCTTCTGTGAGCCATAATGTATGTTTCTAGTACATCTGCTTGATATAGCTGAGATTTATAGATAAGATCCTCCAAGCCAGTAACCGGACCATACAAAGGCTCTACTTTCTCAATGATCTTATTGTTTCCTACATAACTTCTTTGCTTGTATCGCAATTCCGGAGAATTAATCTCATTCAGTTCGGTGCTGGAATAAGCCTGTAATAATTTCAATGTAGGGAAACTCTGAAAACCGTACTCCGAATTAAATCGTCCGATCTTCTCAAAAGCCTGACTGAGCTCATCATTCCCATGCCACAACCCCCAGTAATGCTGAGACCCTGAATTAAAGTCACTCAACTTACCCCAATTAGAAAGTGGAGACGTATGCGTGTATGGGACCCCAGGAAAATCCCGCATCAATTGAGAAACAAGCTGCTTGAACAAACTGTTGTAAGCTAACTCAATCTCCTTTTGAGCATCATTGTTTAGCCCATAAGATTCCTGAAAACCCCAGTTTTTCCAAGCGACATCGACCTCATTATTACCGTTGACCTGTACGACACAAGGATGACTCAATATTCGTGATAACTGTTGTCGGACTTCCGTAGATACATTCTGTAAAAACAAACTATCTCCGGGATACATTGAACATGCGAACATTAGATCATGCCAAACCATGATTCCCAAACTGTCACAAGCATTAAGAAAGGCTTCAGATGAATATGCCCCTCCTCCCCATACTCTCACCATATTGAAGTTGGATCTGGCCATTTCTTTGACCAATGCGGCCTCCTCAGCGGGCTCGATTTCAGACAGAAATACATCCGCGGGAATAGCATTCGCCCCCTTTGCAAAAACCCGCTTCCCATTAATCTTGAAATAATAACTCTCACCCCATTCGTCTTTCTCCTGGACCAGCTCAGAAGACTTGAATCCAAACTTCACTAAAAAAGACTTAATTACTTGATTTTGTGAGTTATAAATATTTATTTGATCAGTATATAAATTCTGATTCCCTTCTCCAACTGGCGACCATAAATGAGGGGAATCCTTTTCAGCATTACACACAAAGAACTCCTCATTCGTATTATATTTCAGCTTGCCAAATAACCTCGATCTGAAGGTTAATTGAGAAGAAGAATCACCAGAATACTTAAACGAGTATCGTACCTTTCCGAGATCACTATCATCGAGCATTGCAAACACTGTAGGGTTGTAAATCTCTAATTCATCAAAGCCCGTCAAAATAACCCCACCGTTAATACCAATCGTATTCATACGTGACGTCCAATCCCAGCCAAACTGAAATTGCGGCTTTCGAACTCGCGATGCCGCGCTAATACGGTGATTGTCATTTGGAGACGGCAAGTGATAGCCCTCACCTTCATAAGCCTCTCTATGATATAGAACTGGAGGTGTCAACCTTATTTCGATCTCATTTTTTCCGCTCACCAACGAACTCGAAATTTCTGACTGATAATCCACAAAGGCATTCGCCGTTATTAGTACAGGATCACCATTCACCAACACCTCGGCATACGTATCAATCCCGGATAGATCAAGGACAACGTTCTTTTTGCCAAGAAATGGGGCTCCATCAAAATTTGATCGAAACGTCCATTCCTGCTCTTCTAAAGGAGCGTACAATTGATCATTGGAATCAACAAAAGGATCGGGCAAGAAACCATTCTTCCAAAGTGAATGCTGTACAGAACCTTTCGAACCAACTTGAACTGTATCTCCAGTTTTTGGATAAATGAAATACCAATCCAGCTGTTTACTGATATTCTGTGCCCTGAGAGCTGTAAAGGCACATAAAAAAGAAAATACTACCCAATAACGCATTACCAGCTTCGATCGAAAGGAGCATCTTCCATCTGCGCTCCGGTCACTGTCTTCACGGCAAAATTGAACCCGTTGTACACCGAATACCCTCCGTAATTACCCTTCTTGTCTATAGCAATGAATCCACATTGAAGCCCGGTAAGATCGTCATGTTTACGAATGATTCTCTCAACTGCTTTTTTACAGGCATCCTGCGGACTGTACCCTTGTCTCATCAACTCTACAACGGTATGACTACCAGCAATTCTAACAATAGCCTCTCCGAGCCCTGTAGCACAAGCAGCTCCTACTTCATTATCTACAAAAAGTCCAGCGCCAATAATTGGAGAATCTCCTACTCGCCCTGGCATTTTATAAGCCCAACCACTCG
>JBMSGX010000050.1:0-12574 GCA_049416285.1 Crocinitomicaceae bacterium
CACCAAGACGTGCGCACTCTATTGCTGCACAAGGGGGAATCAATGCTGCAAAGAATTACCAAAACGACGGTGACAGTATTTACCGTCTTTTCTACGATACCGTAAAAGGAGGTGACTACCGTGCTCGTGAGGCAAACGTTTACCGTCTTGCTGAAGTTTCAGCAAACATTATTGATCAGTGTGTTGCGCAAGGTGTGCCATTTGCACGTGAATACGGAGGTCTTTTAGATAACCGTTCATTTGGTGGTGTACTTGTGTCGAGAACATTTTACGCTAAAGGCCAGACAGGACAGCAGTTGTTGCTCGGTGCATACTCTGCAATGAACCGTCAGATCGGTAAAGGAAAGATCAAAATGTACAACCGTCACGAAATGCTTGAATTAGTTATCGTAGACGGTAAAGCAAGGGGAATCATCGCTCGTAACCTAGTAACGGGAGAGCTTGAAAGGCACTCGGCACACGCTGTAGTGATTGCTTCAGGAGGTTACGGAAACGTATTCTTCCTATCAACAAACGCAATGGGGTCAAACGTAACTGCCGCGTGGAGAATCCACAAGAAAGGAGCTTACTTCGCTAACCCTTGTTACACGCAGATCCACCCAACGTGTATTCCTCGTTCAGGAGATTATCAGTCTAAGTTGACTCTGATGTCTGAGTCACTTCGTAACGATGGAAGAATTTGGGTTCCTAAAAACATGGAAGACGTTGAGGCAATCCGAAAAGGAACGAAGAAACCAACGGACCTTTCAGAAGAAGAAAGAGATTATTACTTAGAAAGAAGGTATCCTGCATTCGGTAACCTGGTTCCTCGTGATGTTGCTTCACGTGCTGCCAAGGAAAGATGTGATGCCGGATATGGTGTGAACGAAACTGGAGAGGCTGTTTACCTTGACTTCTCTTCTGCTATTATGCGATACGGAAAGGAAAAAGCGACAGTCGACGGTGAGTATAATGCGTCTGAAGACCGCATCCGTGAGCTTGGTGAAAAGGTGGTTGAAGCTAAATACGGAAACCTTTTCCAGATGTATGAAAAGATCACTGACGACAATCCATACAAAACACCTATGAAGATCTATCCAGCTGTGCACTACACGATGGGTGGTATTTGGGTTGATTATAACTTAATGACAACAATCCCTGGGTGCTACGCTGCCGGAGAGGCTAACTTCTCTGACCACGGAGCAAACAGATTAGGAGCGAGTGCCTTGATGCAAGGATTGGCTGATGGTTACTTCGTGTTACCATACACAATTGGAGACTACTTAGCAGACGATATCCGTACGGGGCCAATTTCAGCTGAAACTCCAGAGTTTGAAGAAGCTGAAAATGCGGTGAAAACACGCCTTGAGAAATTCATCAACAACAAAGGATCGAAATCTGTAGACCATTTCCACAAGAGACTTGGAAAGGTAATGTGGGATAAGGTTGGAATGGCGCGAAACGAGCAAGGCTTGAAAGAGGCTATTGAAGAGATCCGTCAAATCCGTGAAGAATTCTACAAAGACGTATTCGTACCAGGTGGTATGTATGAGTTTAACCCTGAGTTGGAGAAAGCAACACGTGTTGAGGACTTCCTAGAGCTTGGAGAGTTATTTGCATACGATGCCCTTGAAAGAAAAGAGTCTTGTGGAGGTCACTTCCGAGAAGAATCAGCTGAGGAAGACGGCCCTCAAAAAGGAGAAGCGAAACGTGACGACGTAAACTTTGCTTACGTAGCGGCTTGGGAGTGGACAGGAAATCCTGGTGAACCAAAACTGCACAAAGAAGAACTTACATTTAACGACATTGAGCTTAAACAACGCTCATACAAATAAGAACGGTGATGAAATTAACACTTAAGATCTGGAGACAAAAAAGCCCGAACGATAAGGGTAAATTAGAAACGTATTCATTGGATAATGTTTCTGAACACATGTCATTCCTGGAAATGATGGATGTCTTAAACGAACAATTGATCGGCGAAGGACAAGAACCTGTTGCATTCGATCACGACTGTCGCGAAGGGATCTGTGGAATGTGTTCTATGCATATTAACGGAGAGCCACATGGACCGGATAGAGGTGTAACAACTTGTCAGTTGCACATGCGTAAGTTTAAGGATGGAGATACGATTTACATCGAGCCGTTTAGAGCGAAAGGTTTCCCTGTAATTAAAGACCTTGTTGTAGACAGGAGCGCGTTTGACCGTATTCAGCATGCTGGAGGGTTTGTTTCTGTCAATACATCAGGAAACACACAGGATGCCAATGCTATTCCTGTGCCAAAAGCAGATGCTGATAAAGCATTTGACGCAGCTACTTGTATTGGTTGTGGAGCGTGTGTTGCAGCATGTAAAAACGCATCTGCAATGCTATTTGTCTCAGCCAAAGTTTCTCAGTTTGCTTTACTTCCACAAGGAAAAGTGGAAGGTAAACGCAGAGTACTAAACATGGTTGAGCAAATGGATAAGGAAGGCTTTGGAAACTGTACAAACACTGGTGCTTGTGCTGTTGAGTGTCCGAAAGGTATTTCTCTTGAAAACATCGCTCGAATGAACAGAGAATATCTAAAAGCAACAATATCAGGAGAGTAATAAATCTCAAATTATATGAAACCCGCCACGAGGCGGGTTTTTTTATACCTAAGAATTATTTTACAGTTTGTTAAATGAATTGTATATTTATCCTCAAACTTAAACAGAACTATTATGAAGAAACTTTTACTTTCAATTTTTGTAATTGCTTCTAGTTACGCTTCTTTCGGGCAGGTGATCCTATCAGTGGAGTCTCCTGCGAGCATCGGAGGTAACTATGAATTTAGCTGGGCGGACCCACAAGGGGGAGACTGGGCTACACCTGATTTTACCGTTCCTGGAACATTCGTTCAGGCTTGCCTGGAGCTTGTTGAGGATGGAACAGCTGGTACAAACCCTCAAGGAAACCCTGTTTCTCAAGAAGGTTGTAACGGTCCATTAACTAACAGCGTTGCTAACGGTAACGACTTAACAGGAAAAATCGCGGTATGTTACCGTAACACTTGTGAGTTCGGTCTTAAGGCACTGAACGCACAAAACGCAGGTGCAATCGGAATCATTATCATTAACCGTGACCCTGAAGTAATTCAAATGGGTGGTGGTGTTGAAGGACTTAACGTTACAATTCCTGTAGCGATGGTATCAAGCACTGATGGAGCTACATTAGTAACTGAAATGGCTAACGGATGTGTTGATGTATTCCTTGGAAACAAAACAGGACTTTACGCTGCTGATGCTGGAATCACGAACAGCGCTACATTGATCCCTACTTCTTCTGCAGTACCAGTTCAATTGGCTGCTAACGCTACTGAGTTCAACTTCGACCTTGGTACAAGAATCTACAACTATGGTAGTGCTGATCAAAACAACGTTTCATTGAACGCTACAATTGACGGACCAGCAGGAAACGTTTATAACGAAACTGTTTCTGGAATGTCTATCGTTTCTGGGGACTCTGTTGATGTATTCCCTGGTGGAGCATTTACTCTTCCTCAGTTCGGGCTTGCTTCTTACCCGGAAGGACGTTACACACTTACGTATAACGTAGATCTAGGAATCGCTGATGAATACGCTGCGGACAACTCTCGTTCAGTTGATTTCATTGTAACAGATTCTATCTACGCGCTTGCGAGCACAAACCTCACAACAAACCACCCAGAATCAAATAATGGATTCCGTCCAAGTACTAACACTTCGACTTTCTCACAGTGTATTACTTTCGACAACCCTAACGGTAGCCGTGTAGCTGTAGAAGGACTTTACTTCTCTGCAACAACTACAAATGATGCGAACGGAAACCCAATTGACCTTTCTGGTGAAGAGATCGCTCTTTACGTATACAGATGGGAAGATGTATTTACAGATTTGAACGATGCAAACCTTGCATTTAACTCTCTTTCTCCTGTAGGTGTTGGGTATTACTACTACCCTTCTGACCTTCAAGGTGAGACGGTATACGGAGATCTTGATTCTCCAGTAGTACTAGAGGATGCTCAGCGTTTCCTTTTCTGTGCTCAGACAGTTAACCTTGACCTATTCTTAGGATTCGACACTGATCGTAACTACATATGGAATGAGGCTTACTACCTACAACCACTTGGTCCAATTGAAAATGACGGTTCTTACTTCGCTTCTGGATTCGGAATGGAGTATGTTCCAGCAATTGGTGCAAAAATGGCTGATGCAGATGTTAGTGTAAGTGAACTTCTTTCTGTCGATGGAGTTGCATTCCCTAACCCGGCTACAGATGTTGTTACAATCAACGTTGAGGCTACAGGTAATGCTGTTCTTACTGTAACTGATATCGCAGGAAGAACTGCAATGACAACAAATGTTGGTCTTGCTAACGGAACTACTGAGGTGAACATTGAAACTCTTGAGTCTGGAGTTTACGTATTCAACGTAGCATTCGAAGACGGAAGAACTTCTCAGTTCAACGTAGTTAAGAAGTAATAAAACTTCTAAATAATATTGAAAGGGGGCTTCGGTCCCCTTTTTTATTGAGTGTATTTTGCTGACGCACTTGCGCAATAGAGGAACTATTCGTTTCTTTAGAACTCACTAAACACTTCATTATGAAAAGATTTCTACTCACTCTAACGGTTATTTTAACCGGTTACACAACCTATGCACAGGTTGTTTGTGCAGGAATTTCTCCTGTATCTATTCAAGGAAATTATGACTTTAACATACAGGCAAACTGCGGTTTATGGCCCGGTCAAACTGACGATGGAACATGGGGGGCATGGACCGGGGGACTTGATTTCAATATCCCGGGAGACCATATTCAGGGAGAACTTATGCTTGTTGAAGATGGAACACCTGGAACAAACCCACAGGGTAATCCTATTTCACAAGAGGGCTGTAACGCCTTAACGAACAACCTTACAGGAAAGATCGCGGTTGTTTACCGTAATACATGTTGGTTCTCTTCTAAGGTTTATTACGCCCAACAGGCAGGTGCAATTGGCGTGATCATCGTAAATAGAGAAGCTGGAACGATCGGGATGCTTGGAAATACAGACATCGTGAACGGACCTCTTGGAATAGACTGTACAATTCCTGCAATTATGCTTTCTGATACAGATGGTGCTATTCTAATTCAGGAGATGAACAACGGACCTGTTACTATGTTTATTGGTAACAAAGTTGGTGCATTCCAAAATGACGCTGGAATTGTTTCCAGCTCTACGTTGATTCCTAAAGCTTCAGGTGTTCCCGTACAGCTAGCATCTAACGCTTCAGAGTTCAACTTTGATCTTGGTACAAGAATATACAACTATGGTGTGAATGATCAAAACAACATTAGTTTAAACGCTACAATTGATGGGCCTTCAGGAAACGTTTACAATGAAACTGCAGCCGGAATTTCTATTGTTTCCGGAGACAGTGTTGATGTATTCCCTGGTGCCGGGTTCTCTCTTCCGCAGTTTGGGCTTGCTTCTTATCCAGAAGGGCGTTATACGCTTACATATACTGTTGACATTGGAACGGCTGATGACTTTTCAGCAGACAATGTAAGACAAGTTGATTTCGTGATTCAGGATTCTATCTACACACTTGCAAATACTGACGTAACCACAAATCACCCTGCTTCTAACGGAGGATTCAGACCAAGTACGAACACATCAACATTCTCGCAGTGTATTGTGTTTGACGATGCAAACGGAAGTCGTATTGCAGTAGAAGGTTTATATTTCTCTGCAACAACAGGGAACGATGCGAATGGAAACCCTATTGACCTTTCCGGTGAAGAAATCGCTCTTTACGTTTACAGATGGGAGGATGTGTTTACAGATTTGAATGATGCTAACCTTGCGTTTAACTCGCTTTCTCCTGTTGGAGTCGGGTACTACTACTACCCTTCTGATCTTCAAGGAGAGACTGTTTACGGAGAGCTTGACTCGCCTGTAACGCTAGAAGATGCTCAACGCTTCTTGATGTGTGCACAAACTGTAAATCTGGATCTATTCTTAGGGTTTGATAATTCACGCAACTACCTATGGAATGAAGCTTACTACCTTCAGCCTCTGGGGCCTATTGAGAGTGACGGTTCTTACTTCGCTTCAGGGTTTGGAATGGAGTACGTTCCTTCGATCGGTGCAAAAATCGGAACGGTTGGTGTTAACGAGTTAGCTTCAGTAGAAGGAATCGCATTCCCTAACCCGGCTACAGATGTTGTTACTATCAACATTGAGGCTACAGGTAATGCTGTACTTACTGTAACTGATATCGCAGGAAGAACCGCAATGACTAAAAATGTTGGTCTTGCAAACGGAACTGCTGATGTCAACATTGAAACACTTGAGTCTGGAGTTTACGTTTTCAACGTAGCTTTCGAAGACGGAAGAACTTCTCAGTTCAACGTAGTTAAGAAATAAACCGAAAGATTTCACAATAAAAAAAGGGGGCGCTTGCCCCCTTTTCTTTTTTACAGAACTCCCTTAAAAATTGTAACTCAAACCAAACGTTAAAGGATAAACTTCTACTGTTTTTTCTGTGTCAAACAATGGCATTAGGCTATAGTTTGCGAACACTCCCCAATTTGCATAACCCATTCTCAATGCTGCATCCACCTTGAAAGAGCTCAAACCGTATGTTCCTTTTATCTTTTCTTTAAAGTCTCTTCCATCGATCTCTCCCACTCTTTTCACTTTAGACCCTATTCTTACTCCACCAACAACACCTGCGGCCAGGTAAAAGGCTTTATCTTCATCATTACTTGTGTTGAATTCCAGTAAAAGTGGAACAGTTAGGTAAGACGCCTTTAGTTTGTTTTTTGAGTAAACAAGGCTGTCGTTAACAGCGTAAAGCGTGTCAGCCGTGCTTTGTAATAGGTAATTATCTCTAAAAGCAACTGACGTGAAGCTAAAACCAAGTCCCGTTGTTACACCCACATAATTTTGTGCAATCTTAAACTTGTGCTCTAATAAATTAAGGTTCCACGTTTGTGATTTTGCCGCATCATTTTGCCAGTATGGGTTGTTTGGGAACTTCCCTTCCATTTGATCGTTTAATAGAACACTGAATCCAAAATCTACTCCTGCCCAGTGTGCATTTCTTCCTGGTTTCTTTTCAATTGGATCCTCTTCATCGATATCTATATCTATATCGTCTTCATCGTTTCCTTTCTTGTCTATAATGATCAATTCAGTTCCACCCAGGTTAATTCTGGTTGTATCTGCTTTTTTCCCTTCCTCTTCCTGTGCAAATAATCCAAAAGTTGCGAAAACTGCCAGCGATAATAATGTCAATCTTTTCATCTCAATTTCATTTGTTTGATTGTAAGACTGACAGCTTTAGAAAAAGTTACAGCTCACTCCAATTTTCCATGAAATCGTCTAAGTCTCGACGGTCTTTTTTAGTTGGTTTTCCTGTCCCCTTATGCCTGTAAACCTGTTGTGCAGAGCGATATAACTTCAGTTTTTCAACTTCCTCGATCGGCGTAATATCTTTGATGAAATTTTCTACAAGTTTTGCGCCGACTCTTCTTTCCAAAAGCTCCAAAACCTTAAAACTTAACTGCGCATTATGCACTAAAATAGTGATCACATCTCCCTGTTTAATCTCTTTTGAAGCTTTTATGCGCTCATCATTAACAAGCACCTTGCCTTTATTGATAAGTTCTGTTGCTTTCGATCGTGTTTTTGCCAGCCGTACAGCCCACACATATTTATCCGCCCTTAATTTCATCCTGCAGTTTTTTAGGTAAGCTGTTTAGGATCAGATCATACGAATGAGATATTTGTTCCTCTAAGTCGTTATCGTTGAGGTCCATATTCACTGATACCGTATTCCAATGTGTTTTATTCATATGATATCCTGGTTTTACCGCCTGGTATCGTTCTCTCAGGTCTACTGCCCTTTCCGGGTCGCATTTCACATTAAAAGATTCAAACTCTTCAATGTCGGCAAGAGCAAACATCTTGTTCCCAACTTTAAACACAATTGTCTTTTGATCAAAAGGAAAACTTTCCGTCACCCCCTTGAAGCTTAAACAAAACGTTCTAAATGATTCAATGTGCATTCTATCTATAATTTCGGAATCCTTTAAGATAACACTGTTTTACAAAAGTATATGGCTAAATTTGTTTAACAACAGTTTCACATGAAGTATTGCAACAGTCCCTTTAACAGAAGTCGTTTTCAAACCAGAGAAGTAGCAATTGGTAGCGTATTGCTTGGTGGAGACAACCCTGTTCGCGTTCAGTCAATGACCACAACAGACACAATGGATACCGAAGGTTCTATCGCCCAAAGTGCACGGATGATCGATGCCGGTTGTGAAATTGTTCGTTTAACAGCTCCAAGTAAAAAGGACGCTGAGAACCTTCAATTGATAAAAGAAGGGCTTGTTAGTAAGGGATATGATACTCCGCTTGTTGCTGACATTCACTTCACGCCCAATGCTGCAGAAGTTGCTGCTGATTACGTAGAGAAGGTGAGAGTAAATCCGGGAAACTATGCAGATAAAAAGAAGTTCGAAGAATTAGAATACACGGATGAATCTTATCAGCAAGAACTAGATCGTATAGAGGAAAAGTTTACACCACTTGTCTTAAAATGCAAAAAGCTTGGGAGGGCAATGCGCATTGGGACAAATCACGGATCTCTTTCCGACAGAATTTTGAGCAGGTATGGCGATACTCCTGAGGGTATGGTTGAGTCTGCGATGGAGTTTATTCGTATTTGTATCAAGCATGATTATTTAGACTTGGTGATTTCCATGAAGGCCAGTAATGCGTTAGTAATGGTTGAAGCTTACCGTCTACTAGTTGCAACCATGATGAGAGAAGGAATGAGTTTTCCGCTTCACTTGGGTGTGACCGAAGCTGGAGATGGTGAGGATGGCCGTATTAAATCTGCTGTTGGCATTGGTGCACTTTTGGAAGACGGGATTGGAGATACTATTCGTGTTTCCTTAACTGAGGAGCCCGAGGCTGAGATACCCGTTGCTCGAAAGTTGATTGAGAAATTTCAACAACCAACCAAAATGCTTTTGCCGGAAGAGGAGCTTCCTTATGATCCGTTTTCATTTAGTCGTCGTGAAACATCTGCAGTTTTAAATATCGGAGATCACAATCACCCGGTTGTTTTCGCTGACTTAAGTTCAGTAAATGAAATCAAACCCTCTCATTTTTTCGGGTTTGGATATACCTATTCCGTTCCTTTAGACAAGTGGAACATGGGAGATCAAGCCGCAGACTGTGTTTATATCGGTCAAAATACGCTTTCATTTGAAGTTCCCGAAGGACTCTCAGTTGTGTGTGATTTGGATGTGTGGCAAAAAGAATACTCGGATAAAAAGGGATACTACCCACTGGTTAGTTCAGAAGAAGAGTTGGCTCTTTTGGGTGCCGATCAAGTTTCTTTCTTGCAGATAAGCGCGATGGAAGAAGATCTTTGGTTCTTGAAAAACTATCCAAACAGTGTGTTAGTGTGTCAACCGGAAAACACCAATAAAGTGCAAGAATTCAGGTCTTTTCGTTTGAATCTTGCGAAATTACACATTAATAACCCCGTTATACTTGTAGATGAGTTAATAACTGAGGATAATGAAAAAGCTATGCTTTGGACTTCCTCCACACTAGGTTCATGTCTTATTGACGGATTTGGGGATGGTCTATGGTTAAAACTTGATCAAGGAACTCAATTCATCAACGCCCTTTCATTCGGAATTCTTCAGGCAACACGAATGCGTATTTCGAAAACAGAATACATTTCGTGTCCATCTTGTGGAAGAACACTTTTCGATCTGCAAGAAACAACCGCGAAGATCAGAAACAAAACTTCTCACCTTAAAGGAGTGAAGATCGGAATCATGGGATGCATTGTGAACGGTCCAGGTGAAATGGCAGATGCCGATTATGGATATGTTGGAAGTGGTCCAGGAAAAATTCATCTCTACAAGGAGAAAACGATCGTTCGTAAAAATGTTCCCGAAGATGATGCTGTAGATGCTTTAATTGAGCTAATTCGTGAGCACGGGGATTGGGTGGATGTAGAAAAACAAGATAACTAATTGTTTTTCAGTGTTTTAATCCTTTTTTAACATTGTCTAAAAAGCGTCTTCTCTATTCAACGTTCTCGCATTACTGATAGGTGTCACACCACAAACAGCATTAAACACTCTTAAATCGCATTAAAACGCGTTTTTTTGTCTATCTACCGAGGAAAACAAGTAGTACAGAGATGTCACTTGGTGAAACACCACTAATTCTTGATGCTTGTCCGATCGTTGCCGGTTTGATCGCTTCAAATTTTTCTACAGCTTCCGCACTCAAACTTGAAAACTTTCTGAAGTCGATGTCATTCGGAATTTTCACCTTTTCCAGTCTATTCATTTTTTCTGCAACCTCTTCCTCTCTGGAAATATAACCTTCGTACTTCAATTGTATTTCTGCCTGCTCAGTAATTTCACCATCAAGTTGATCAATAACATCCACCTTCGCTTTCAGTTCTGGATCCATTTCAAAGATCTCTTTCATTCCAAGATTCGGACGTGTAATGATAGATGTTGCTTTTACTTGCTGCTTGATAGGACTACTTTCCTGACGTTCCAAAATGGGATTCGCCACTTCGGGTGATACACCCTCTTTTCTTAACAACCTTTTTATGGCTTCTGTACCGTTCGCCTTTTTTTCAACTCTTTCCAACGCATCATCATCCACCATTCCAATTTTGTGCGCCAATGGTGTTAATCGAAGATCAGCATTATCCTGTCTTAAAAGAATGCGGTACTCAGCTCTGCTCGTGAACATACGATAAGGCTCTTTCGTTCCTTTAGTAATTAAATCGTCGATCAATACACCTATATAAGCTTCACTTCTACTCAAAATAAAAGGCTCTTCTTCTCTGCATTTTAGATGGGCATTTATTCCAGCCATTAATCCTTGAGACCCCGCCTCTTCATATCCGGTTGTTCCATTTATTTGACCTGCGAAGAAAAGATTCTCAACAAGCTTCGTTTCAAGCGTATGTTTCAATTGTGTTGGTGGGAAATAATCATATTCTATTGCATACCCAGGACGAAACATTTTGGCGTTTTCAAACCCGGGAATCGATTGCATTGCTTTCTGTTGTACCTCCTCCGGAAGTGATGTGCTGAATCCATTTACATAGATCTCGATGGTATTCCACCCCTCAGGTTCTACGAAGATCTGATGACGATCACGTTCAGCAAATCGATTGATCTTATCTTCAATACTAGGGCAGTATCTAGGCCCTTTACTTTTAATCGCACCATTAAACATTGGAGACCTGTCAAAACCTTCTTTCAACAGCTCATGTGTTAACGGATTCGTATACGTTATGTGACAAGGTCTTTGTTTCGCTAAAGCCTTTGTGTTTGTGTAGCTAAACTTAGACGGGTTCTCATCCCCATCCTGCAGCTCCATTTTGGTATAGTCCAGAGAACGACCATCAACTCGTGGCGGTGTACCAGTCTTCATTCTACCCGACTCAAACCCCAGTTCAATGAGTTGTTCTGTTATACCTGTGGCCGCTTTTTCACCTGCCCTTCCTCCACCAAATTGTTTTTCTCCCAGATGGATCAGTCCGTTCAAGAAGGTCCCGTTTGTTAACACTACGGTACTAGATCTAATTTCTAACCCCATCGATGTTCTGACACCAACAACCTTATCTCCTTCAACAATAATACCTGTGCACATGTCCTGCCAGAAGTCCACATTCTCGTTTCGTTCTAATAATAATCTCCACTCTTCTGCAAAACGCATTCTATCGTTCTGCGTTCTTGGCGACCACATCGCTGGTCCTTTTGAACGGTTCAACATCCTAAACTGGATCGCGCTTAGGTCACTAATAATACCCGAGCCGCCGCCAAGAGCGTCGATTTCTCTTACAATCTGCCCTTTAGCAACACCACCCATAGCAGGGTTGCAACTCATTTGAGCAATTGTGTTCATGTTCATTGTAATCAACAACACCTTACTCCCCATCTTCGCAGCAGCATTCGCGGCCTCGCAACCCGCATGACCAGCACCAACTACTATTACATCATATTTACCTAGCATTCTCTCAATGTTTCACGTGGAACAAAATTACAACCAAATAAAAACAACTACAATGTTCCACGTGGAACAATTTCTAAATAACCGTTTTCCTTTAATCTCATCTCCTTTTCTTCCGATTCGCTTTTATCACCATAACCCGCTAAATGCAAAAAGCCATGAACAATGACTCGAAGCAATTCATGTTTCATCTCTACATTAAATGAAACAGCATTATCCTTAACACGGTCTACTGAAATAAACAGATCACCCGAAAGTACGTTGCCATCAACATAGTCAAAGGTTATAATATCTGTGTAATAATCATGGTCCAGGTGCTCACGGTTCATTTGTAATAAATAATCATCACTGCAGAATATAAGGTTTAACTCACCAAGCTCTTTATTCTCCCTAGTGGCAACTTCCGATAGCCATGAAACAAAAAATTCCGGATCTAAATCCAGAATTTCTGTGTCCTCATAATGTATTTCTAACATCACTTCTTCGTAAAATATATACTTACCGTATTTCCTCCGTTGTCAAAAACAACATC
>JBMSGX010000051.1:0-12467 GCA_049416285.1 Crocinitomicaceae bacterium
TAACGGTTTAGCAGCAAAAAAAATCCCGATAACTTGGTTTATTAAAATAAAAGCATAAATTTGTTGCCGTAAATAAACCTTTAAATAAAAATAAAATGAAAAAGATCTTTTCAATGATGATGATCGCTGCTGCAGTATCTTTGACTGCTTGTGGTGCGTCTGCTGAGGAAGAAGCTGCTGCTGAGGAAGCTGCTGAAGAAATGGTAGAAGGAATGATGGATGCTATGGAAGAAGCAGTTGAAGAAGCTACTGAAGAAGTTGCTGACACAACAGCTGCTGAAGCTGGAGCTGAAGTAGAAGCTGCTACTGAAGAAGCTACTGAAGAAGAAGCTGCTCACTAAGAAGCAATTCTAAGAAATTAAAAAGGGCATCCGATGGATGCCCTTTTTTTATGCTCTTAATCTGTAATAAGCTAAGCGTTTCTTAATTGTTCTGAAATCTCACCAAGCTCTTCTTGGGATAAATTTAATTTAGGATTGGCAAAATTCATGTCATCCATTGTATTGATGGGAATTAAATGAATGTGCGCATGAGGCACTTCCAGACCAATCACGGCAACCCCAACTCGGTTACATGGTACCACTTTTTTGATTTTCGAAGCAACCGATTTTGCAAATACCATCATCTCTGCGAGCTCCTGATCCTCAACGTCGAAAATATAATCAGTCTCGTTTTTAGGAATAACTAAAACATGACCTTTTCTTAGAGGCATAATATCAAGGAAGGCTAAGAAATGATCGTTCTCTGCTACCTTGTAACATGGAATATCT
Source organism: Crocinitomicaceae bacterium (assembly GCA_049416285.1). Lineage (GTDB taxonomy): Bacteria > Bacteroidota > Bacteroidia > Flavobacteriales_D > Crocinitomicaceae > UBA4466. Next base: position 771 of record JBMSGX010000051.1, read on the forward strand.
CCAGCTATTATCTTCGAGAAAATAGACCCCATTATCTTGTGATTTCAATTACTTCAAACTTCATCACCCCGTTAGGTGTTTGAATGTCGGCGATCTCACCAACAGCCTTCCCTAATAGTCCCTTTCCAATAGGCGATTCAACACTGATCTTTTTAGCTTTCAAGTCAGCTTCATTCTCAGCAACCAACGTATACTGCATTTCCATGCCGTTAGAGACGTTTTTGATCGTTACGGTAGATAAGATGTATACTTTGCTGTCATCGATGTCTGAGCCATCAATTATACGCGCATTGGCTACAACATTCTCAAGCTTCGCGATCTTAGCTTCCAAAAGCCCTTGCGCTTCCTTTGCCGCATCATATTCTGCGTTCTCTGAAAGATCACCTTTATCTCGGGCATCCGCAATCTGTTGCGAAATAGCCGGACGCTGAACAGTTTTCATTTCATGTAACTCATCCTTCAACTTCTTAAGTCCCTCTTCGGTGTAATATGTTACTTGTGACATAGTCTTGGTATTATAGTAAACAAAAACAAGAGAGCCCTAATGGACTCTCTTGAGTATCAAATATAAGAAATTCTTCTTACTTCAGGTCAATCGTAGCTCCGATCGTGTGGATGATTCCAAACACACCAGCGAAACGAGCAGCATACTCAATTCCGAGTGCTGTTTTGTTTTCACCAACCAATGCATCAACACTGAATCCCGCTGTAGGTCCAATCAAAGCATTCGAACGGTTCTCTGCATTCAATAGGTTCTTTTCGTAAACGAATCCACCTCTTAAGTTGAATGCCACTTTGTCTGCAGTCATTCCGTAATCCAATCCAAGACGGAATTGGTCACTAGAGAATGAGTTTGCAGTAAATCCACCCATTGCAGTTAGCTTATTGTTCTCATTAAAGATGAAATCATAAGAAGCTCCAATTCCTAATAATGAAGGAAGCTCAAATGTAGCTGAGCGTTGTTCTAATGTTGCAAGTACTCCTGTAGATACATATTCGATCTGCTGTGCAAGTCCGTCTCCACGGAACTTCATTACAGGTCCAACATTCTTCAATGAGATACCAAACTTAACTTGGTCTTGCTCACCAGTTACGTAGCGGATACCAGCATCGATTGCCATACCGCTCGCTTTCAAGTTTGCAATATTCTCAGAGATCACTTTGAAGTTAATCCCCCCGTAGATCGAGCTCGAGAATGCTCTCGCGTATCCAACGTTGAAGATGTTAGCTCTTGGTGAGAAGAAACCAATGTTTCCTTCAGGGTTATCTACTGTAGTGATTGGAATATCACCGTAGTTCAAAGATTGAACACTTACAGAGATCACATCCTGTTCTGAAATTCTCTGCGCGATTCCGGCACTGTTCAATGCTACTCCAGCATTACCCATCCAGTTCGAATAGTTGAATTTCACTTGAGTTTTATCTGTAAACGCAAGACCTGCGATGTTCGTGAAAGTACCTTCCAAACCGTTCACATTGGCAATACCAGCATCTCCAAATGCAGAGCTTCTCGCCCATGGGTTGATCAATAAGTGCGAGGCACCTGCCGATCCAACACGGTCTTCATTTCCGGCACTAACAGCAAAGCTTGAGATCAAGGCTGCTCCTAGTATGAATGTGTTTCTAATTTTCATAACTATTTGTCTTAAGTCTTTTTCTTATTAAATACCCTGTAAGTCAACTTGTCTCATTCCTCCGAAGAACTTAACAACTTTCTCACCTACTGTGTCACCGTTTTCGTTTTTGATCTCTACGTGGATCAAGTAAACTCCTCCTGCAACAGGGATTGCTTTCCAGTTATTCAAGTCCCAATCAATCGAAGTAATAGGACTGTCTTTCTTAAACGTTCTCACTAGCTTACCGTTAGTTGTGTAGATATTAACTTCACAACGCTCAGGTAGGTTCGTGATCTTAACACGAGTATCAAGTCTAGTTCTTTCATACTCAGAGTAAGCATAGTAAGGGTTTGGAACAACATTGATCAAATCAATTGCTTCAACTAATCTGTCCTCGTCTGAAAGGTCAGTACCCACGTCATCCATGCTCCAAGAGTACATAGGTGCTCCGGCATTCTCTCCAGAACCAGTGTAGTTCTTGTATTCCTTGCTAACTCTTAGACGAACCTTCGCATCTGTTGAACGCTGATCCTGACCTGGAGTCAATCTTGGATACAATACCCAAGAAATGCTCGAATAGAAGTCTCTCTTAACAGCAGCGTCGTTCGCTTCAACATCCAACATATGCTGGTAAACTGCATTGTTGTTGATATCCTCACCATCCCAAGGGTAGTACGCAGGGAAGTCATATGACAACGCATATCCGTTAGTCGTTTTGTTATTGAAACCGAATACATATACCGGCTGCAATCCACCCATTATCGGTGTACCCTGGTTGTCAACGACACGCTCAGAAGGGTTCCAAACCATATCAGCTCCATTGTCAGATGCTAGGAATGAATTTTCACCGAAGGCCATGTAAAGACGAGCTCCTGATTCTAGGTCAACTGCATATCCTGGGAACCATCCCATTCCAGTTGTACCATCATTCAGAGAATTTCCTTCTTTGTTAACACTTGGGCTCTTTCTCATTTGTCCTGGTTGTGCATTACCAACGTTCAATGTAGCATCACGTCCAAGCTCAATTACCGGACATCTTGTCCACTTAGACTTATCAGAAGTGATCACGATATCAACACTAGGAAGGTAAGAGATAGATGCTCTTTTCTTCGCTGTAGTAACTGATGGGTAGTTATAGTATGCCATTGGCATGTAAGAAGACTCGTATCCAACTACTCTGTGAGGAGCAACTCCACCTCCAAGGATGTTATTGAACTCGCGTCCTGGATCCGCCCCAACTTGATCAGGGTAGAAACAAGGGTCAAAGTAATCAGCATATCCTGGCTCAGTATTGTCCAAACACTCGTAAGATGCAGAGTTAGGATCGTTATCCGGGAAGTAATCACCCGATCTCACCCAGTTTGTTGGGAAGAATGCGTTGTTATCCGGAATGAACGATAACCAAGGCTTAGAACTGTCTGCAAACTCGATCGTTGCATCCAATAGGTCAGTAATTCTATCCTGTGGTGTACCCGAAGTAACATTTTCAGGAAGGTAGTACAGTTTCTGATTGATCTGCACTGAAATACCCCACTCAGGAATTACTTGCTCGTTATCATTCGAAATGTTCAAGCTAGACGATACAGAACCAAGTAGGTTATTCTTCTGTGGGCTATCATATCTGTTGATTACCCAAGAAGCTGTATCAGCTCCATTAATACTTGATGGCGTGTAGTTGTTAAAGCTCAACTCGTAGTATCCTTTCTCAACGTTTAGCGGATCCACCACTTTCACGTTGATCGGTCCAGCACCATAATCGTATGAAGGATTATCTACTTTTCCTGAAGAAACTACAGCGTTCAATGTTGATTCTGTAAACTCTAGTACACGTCCACCATTTCCGTGACCATCCAATCTTGTGATGATCGGGCTAGAACCGTACTCAATATTCTGTCCTGTACCGTCAGCCTCCGGCATTGGGTTGTGTGGAACAGCTGCAATTGAGCTGATCGCAGATCCGTCGAAGTTCAAACGAGAAGAAATATAAGGGATCTTCTGTCCGTCCAACGCTAATGGATCATTTGGATCAAAGTTCTTAAAGTTGTTGTATGCATAAGCTACAGCAATGTAGTAATAAGTCTTGTGGTTAACCAACTGACGGTCACCTTGAGCAAATGCATCTTCCGTAAGAAGGAATGTATGCTGAATTCCTTCATCAGCTCCATCAACTTTCTCTACCGGAATTGAGTATCCTAGTGCCTCATCAAATTCAAAGTTGATCAATCTGTCAATTCCGTTCTTAACGTCACACTGCGCAACCAAACGAGCTTTGTTTGGATCACCGATGTCAGAAACTCCTGATTCATCATCCGCCATTTGGTAGATCTGGTATCCTTCAAATCTGTAGAATCTATCTACTGTAGGATCAGTAATGTTGATCTCATCCTCTACAGCATAAGTTTCATTAAAGTTGTTTGAAGTTGCCGGGTTATCCAACATGATCACCAATTGGTTCTCAAGTTCCTGGATAGTTACCTTAGGAGCATTTGGCGGATCTAGGATACGGAAACACGCATCGAATAATGCCTGTGCTTTTGTATCAGCCGTCTTCATTGCTCTTACTCCTGAGAAAAGATCTCCATCTGTTCCTCTTCCGTAAACAATACCAACTGTAATATTGTTGATTGCTCCTGGTGCCAATGTAAATGGTCCAGCAGACTGAACGAAACGACGGTCACCCGGAGGGTTGTTATTCGTTTCTTCTGACCAATCTGAGAACGGAGCCGGTGTATAAGCACCTGACGCTGTTGATGTCGCCCAACTTAATGGATCTGAATCTCCAGGGAAGATATAATCAGTTGGAACTGTTGTCGCACCTGTTGATCCTGCAAATCCAAGTCCACCGAATACCATTTCCTCACCATTCTGCCAGCTTCCCGACATGTAGTTATAATATTCCGCTGCACCTCCTGGGTCAGTGTAAGGATATCCGTTACCTCCTAATCCAGTATAGTACGTGAATCGACGCATACCGAAACGCTCGTTATCGATCAATCCATCCGAGTATCCGATACCGATACCTTTATAAACGATACCATCCTGAGCAAGTGCATCTGCAACTGTAGGTATAACATCTACATTGTTGATCGGATCAAAATATGGTCCAGGGTTATCAACTCCATCAGCATCCTGGTAAGGTCCTTCGAAGAAGTCACATCCAATTGCCGGTGGGTTTTCACCATATCCTAGGTTACCTCCGTTTGTTTCATCCAATAGGTCACCATTGAACATGTATCCAAGTCCTCTTGATACATCACATCCTGCGTAGTCATCCTGGTAGTTACCAATATCCGCATCAATATACTGAGAGAAGTAAGTGTCAAATAGTGTTTGTGTACCACGGTTGATCAACTCGTAGTTGTAGAATGTCATTCTGTTCACCTCGTCATTCGTTGCGAATGCGAAAGCCTGTGCACGGATCTCCATACCAATTGGTTCACCGTTTGTCTCTGTGTGAATGTTTCCTTTATCGTTGAATACCCACCAGTGCGTTTCATCACCAAATAGTGTAATACGACGATCGAACCCACACTCAACATCATCTCTGTTCAGGATGTCATCATACCACGGGTAATCTCCATTATCTGGGTTGTATGTACCATCCTGGTCTCTATCGTAGAAAGGAGCAAGGTAGAAATCCTGTCCAAGATCTACGTTACCATGAGCTGGCCAGTTGTAGATTCTGTTCAATACTTCCGAATCCGGAGCAGAAACCTCATCACATCCTTCCAATGTTGGGTCTTGCTGACAATCCCACCATACAGAGAATCCGATTACCTCAGCTTTTCTGATTGTGTAGAATTTATCGTACTCCAAACATACGTTAGGCTCGATAGTTGCCTCACCATAAATACGGATCGCGTTATCCCCTACCGGGTTCAATGGGTCGTACATTACTTGACCAGGACCAGGCGTAGTTGCCGGGTTTGCTGTCAAAGGTCCAGGCCAGAAGTCGTTACCGCTACGGAACTTCAAAGCTGCAAGCTTCAACTGTCCGTTAACGTCAACTCCACCCATCCAAAGTGCACCGGCGTAGATCGCTTTCAATCCACTTCCTTTTGGCACCTCGTAGGCTGCTGTTCCTGAGTTTCTTTCCTGGAACATACTACCTCCCTGCTCGATCAACGCACTTACATCGTTAAATTCCAATGTAAGTTTTGCAGTTGCCGGAGCACAGTTGGCACCTTTTGCTTCAGAATTTTGCGCCTGAGATGGTTTGTTACCATTTGGCGTTGTCTCTGTCTCTTTGTAATAGGAAAAGGCACTGTTTGACCACAGCAATGTTGCTGCTCCTAGTACAATTGGTATTATTTGCTTTTTCATAATGTCTTTTAATTATGAATTAAAAATCGAACTTAACACCCAAACGGATCGTTCTTGGAGAACTGATGTTGAAAGGGTTTTGAATTTTCATTGTATAATAGTCTCTGAAAGACTGCTCATCCAACTGGTTTTGAATAGATGTCTGGCTAGCCGCAGCTGCAAGGTATCCATCGTCATCCCAGTTTCCTGTTGCACGGTAAACGTTCAACACGTTGAATTGGTTGAATAAGTTTGTTACACGAACATAAACGTTCAAGAATGTAGCTCTTTTCTTGTCCTCTTTACCGAACTCTAAGTTGAATGTTCTGTCGAACTGAAGATCTAATCTGTAAGACCAAGGAAGTCTTGATCCATTCTTCGTACCGTTCAATCCAGTGTTTCCACCTCCAGCTCCTTCCGGAGTAATCGTAACCTGATCAGAGTAAGGTGAACCAGAGTAGATGTTAGATACAATGTTTAACCCTGTGTTTCCAAAAATCTCAAAGTTTCCAGCCATCGGTCCATTGTAGTCTTTACCTGTTCCGTATCTGTAATCCATTGTAATGTTAAATGCATGTCTTTGATCGAATGAGTAAGGGAAGATCGCACGTAGGTTTGGAAGTCCCGCGTTGATCAAACCTGCCGCATCCGTTGCATCAGATCCTGTACCATCAGCGAACTGTAATGTATAGTTAGCTGTCATTCTGATGTTACCTGTTCTTCTCAAGTCGTACGCAACAGTCATACCCTTAACAGTACCGAAGTCTCTGTTTCCGAATGTGCTGTAAGTTGCAGGGTAAGCTTCGAATACGTTCAATAACTGTACGTTGTTTCTTTGCTCACGGTAGAACGCTTCAATTTTCAATGAAGATGTTCTAGTCAATACTTGCTGGAATCCGATTGCGTAATCTACAGTAGTCTCAGGCTTCAAGTTTGCGTTTGCGATAGTCGCATTACGCTGGTTGATGTACTGATACTCGTAAGGGTTGAAACGGAATCCTGAAGTAGGACGTTTCGTTAAGATATCGTAGTGCGCGAAGAATGAAGCTTCGTCTGAGATCGGGAATGAGAATGCGATACGTGGCATTACATTGATCTGCGCTTTGTAGTCTTCAAATGCTTCAGCTGTTGGAGTATCCTGCGATGGATCAACTAACCAAGGAGCGATACCTGCTGGTCCTCTTAGTATCTTAGGGTCTTCAATTTGAACACCGTTAGCATCGTACCAGTCTTGTCCGTTACGGAAACCGTTAACTGCTGTAGGGTTGTTCACGTCATTCACGTAAACTACATAGTCATCTCCCATTGAAGTTGGGATATCTGACAACCATGCCTGGTTTGGATCCGCTGCGTAAGCAGCTTTTGCTTCTGAAACAGTCTTCGCTTCGTAGAACAACCATGGATCTTTCAATACCGGCTGGTTTGCATCGAATACGTCAACACGAACACCAACGTTGAATACGATATCTCTGAATGCGAATTTATCCATTACATATCCTGCCATATATATAGGCTGGAACGCACCGATGTGTCTTTTGTAGTTTCCGTTCTCATCAAACTCGTTGAAGTAGTTGTTGATATCAGTAACTCCACTTACCTTTTGACCAGTGTGGTCATATCCCCAGTAAGAAACGAATGACTGACCTCCGTTGAATAGCTCATCCGGAGAGAACATATCAAATGAGTAGATGTTTGGATCATACTGATCGATATCAATAAACTGCGACCCAGCTCCACCTTCTGAGATCAACCCTTGTCCGTATAGGTACTCTCTTAAGTTGTAGTCAAAAAACGCTTGGTTATCTACGATTGGGTCTCCATTAGCATCTACGTTACCACCTTGTCCTCCGTAATTTCCAGTTCCCGACTGTGAAGCGTAACCAGAGTTAAGACGGTCGTAAGTGATATAAGTAAAGTTATTTGAATCCTGAATAGTAGCACTTGTTTCATCTAACTCAGTGATATGGAAGTTAGTCAACTGACGTGCGATCTGCCAGATACCGATTGGTCCCTGATCTCCGTTTGTCCATCCTCTATCCGTTCTCTTCTCATATTCGAAACCAAGTGAAAGTGCGTGGTCTCCAATGTTCACCGAACCTGATCCTGTTACACGGAACTGGTTCGCCTCGAATTTTCCGAATCCGTTAAACGGTGTACCAATGTTACTCCAAATTGAGTAAACACTTGCAGGAGCATCTCCGTTACGAAGTGCGTTACCTTGCTGGATCTGGAAAAGGTTCTCGTAATTTCCATCAGGATTTCCAGCATAGATATCGTAGTACTGAGAAGTGATCGCTGCTAAAGCCGCGTTTGTTTCTGATGGTGTAAAGTCAACAACTACATCTCTAAATCCGTCATGCACATAAGCAGAACTGTTTGGATCTAGTGAATAAGAAGGTCTTCTCGTAGTTGTGAAGGTTCCTACGTGTCCGTAGTTAAATAAGTTGAATCCGTGCTTCGGATCGTAGTTCTCATCGTATGATCTTGAGTAGTCAACCATTAATGAGTAGAAAGCACTTTTAATTTTCGAGCTGCTTCCTTCAGTGTTATTAGCAAAACGCTGAGTCAAACGTCCAAATACTCTCCAGTCGAATGATTTGAATGCCCCAAAGTTTGAGAAGTTCAATAGTGAACCCGTATAAGAGTAGTTACTTCCGAAGCTGTAGTTTGCTGAACCACCAAACGTCAGGTTTACAGAAGGTCCTGTTTTAACATCGATCTTTGCTTGTCCAGAGATAACCGTGTTACGTGCGTTCATTCTCCAAGGAACTCTTTCGAAGTCATCCATTCTAAGGAAGTTCGCATTGTGATAAGTACCCGTTCCTGAAGGAGTTGGTCTTAGTGGGTTCGAAAGAAGTGAATCTCTCACATCCTTCTTAACACGCCACCCCCCATCAGCTAATGGACGGCTATCAAGTCTGTCAGTAATATTTGCAGAAACTAAGAATCCTAATCTAGGCTTTGTTTTCTTTCCGGTAGAATCTCTCTCCATCCAAAGCGGACCAGAGAACATCCCTTCGAAAAGGTTGTAACCATATTTATCAAGTCCGAATACTTTTCCGTCATACCCATCAGGATCCTGACCATTAAAGTAATATCCAGAAGTTACATACTCCGCAGATCCAAAATACTGTGCAGAAGGACCTCTTGTTGTTACTGAGATAATACCTCCGGTTGCATCCCCGTAGTTAGCAGGCAGACCCCCTGTAATTACTTTTACTTCCTCGATCGCCGATTTAGGAAGGTTAGATGAACCACGAACTTTAATACCGTCTATATAGAAGTAAGATGCATCAGAACGAGAACCACGTACACTAATTGAACCGTTCTCACTTTGATTTACACCTCCAACTGTTCCGGCAACGGCTGCAGCTGAACGAACAGGAAGTCTTGCGATATCCTCTCTAGTTACTGTCGCACCTGAAGCACCACCATCTTTATCGATCAACGGAACTTTGTAGGCAATTACTTCTACTTCTTCCAGCTCCTTAACATCACTAGTCTTACCTAGTTTTAAATCGTCAAGGAAGGTATATTGGTCTGAAGTAACCTTTACCCCTTCTAAACGAAGCGGCTTATATCCTTCATTTTCATTTCGAACCTCAACGTCATACGTTCCTGGTTCAACTGAGTTAATGATGAATTTTCCATCAAAGTCTGTTTTTGCGGCTCCCTGACGAACATCATTTGAGTAAATAAAGATAGTAGCACCATAAACCGGCTCCCCCGATTCTTTATCTGATACCGTACCTTTAATTGTACCCAAACCTGTCTGAGCGAAACCGTAAGACATTGTAAGTAAGAAACTTACTAGTAAAAAGTTCAGTTTTCGTAACATAAGTGTAGTTTGTTTATTCAACTTTTTTGTGTCTGCACATTACACAGAAAGTCCGTAAATATAGAAAAAATCAATTTCCTATTTGACCTGTGTTGAAAAAAATCAACGCAGTATTATTAACTTTCTTTAACAAATGTATAAAGTTACTTTAACACGCCCGTAGCATTACAAAATCAATTTCGTTCGAATTATACATGTCTAAAACAAATCAAACAAATTTTGTTTCTTTTGTATTGATTCATGAAAAGTGAATATTCCATATTAAAGTCTGGCAACACAGATATACATCTTCTGAAGTTTGAACCTTTTGATCCAAGCGATGAATTAGACAAGCTTACACCGGATGAACTGGAGAGACTAAGTACCTTCACAAGTCTTTCTAGAAGGATGGAGTTTATTGCTACGCGTATTTTGCGTCACCAGCTTTTTGGATTCGAACATATCCACTACGATACACATGGAGCACCTTATATACATAGTGAAGGTTACATCTCCATTAGCCACACACATAATTATGTTGGGATCGCATTGAATAAAGAACACCGTGTAGGATTAGATCTTGAAACACATCGCCCATCGATTCATAGACTTCAACATAAGTTTTTAAACGAACATGAAGAGAATGCGTTCGATACTACCTCTTACATAGAAATGACAAAAGTCTGGTCAGCGAAGGAGGCGCTCTACAAACTTGCAGGACGAAAACAGATCATCTTTAAAACAGAGCTTCTATTAGACAAGGTAAATGAGCAATGGAAAGGTCGCATCGTGAACCCCGATGAAATGATTTTTCTTGATTTAGATATATTTGATAAAGACAACACGATCGTATCGATCAATAACGGACCTATTCGCATTGAAAAACATACTATATAATATAGCCTCGAAAAAAGGACAGATCGCGATCCTGATAGATCCTGATAAATCCAACTCAAAAGAATCGCTTTTGCCTCTTATTGAAAAAGCGTCATTCGCAGGAGTCAATTATTTCTTTGTCGGCGGCAGCACTGTTTCATCTAAAGACTTCAATCGAACGATCGATATTCTAAAAGAGAACACGAACATTCCTGTTATCATTTTTCCGGGTGGCTCTCATATGGTTTCGGAAAAAGCGGATGGAATTCTTTTTTTAAGTCTGATCTCCGGCCGAAACCCTGATTTTTTAATCGGTCACCATGTGCAGGCAGCAAACGAAGTTTTCGACATGGACATTGAAGTAATCCCAACAGGCTACTTACTGATCGAAGGAGGAACCAACTCTTCTGTAGCTTATGTTAGTCAAACAAGCCCCATACCTTCTGAAAATGAATCGATCATTATTAATACGGTGAAAGCAGGCATTTTGACGGGGAAAGAATTGATCTTTATGGATGCCGGTAGCGGCGCTTCAAAATCAGTGCCTGAGAATGTTGTAAAAAAGGTATCGCAACTTGGCAAACCACTAATCGTCGGTGGAGGAATTAATTCTCCAGAACAACTCGTGACCTATCAGAATGCGGGAGCAAACCTTATCGTGATCGGAAACAAACTGGAAGAAGACATCGATTTTCTTTTAGACATCAACAACTACATCAAAAAGAACAATGGATAATAGAAAACGATTACTCGAGATCTTTAAACGTATCGCTGGAGTTGCATTTGCAGTCTCCTTTTTGATGGCGATCGTGCTGTTCGGGAATATTGGGCGTGAGTACATTAATCCGATTACTGCTAAATTCGTATTCATAGGATCCGGTGCGATTGCATTGTTATTCAACCTTCTCTCGTTCGAGTCAGGAAAACATAACCCCATCTTCAGCTTTGTTTATTGGGCTGGAAGTATGGTCACATTCATAGGTCTTGTATTCTTGATCATGCGCTGGCCATACGGATTCTATATTCTTATTGGAGGACTCGTTATCCTTGGTGGCTCTCTCCTACTCAGCCCGAATAGAAAAGAAG
>JBMSGX010000052.1:0-12373 GCA_049416285.1 Crocinitomicaceae bacterium
GTAGTTATGCCAACAATAACGGAGCAAAGCTATTAAAATTACATGGCATATGATTGGAAAAGTTTTTATCGCGCGACTAAGGCCTTTGCTATTCTTAATGATTGCGTTAGCAACATTTACAGCAAAGGCACAGGCTGACGATCTATCGTTGGCAACAATAAAAAAGGTTGTAATCGATGCGGGTCATGGAGGAAAAGACCCGGGGTGCCATGGTGCCAGCGCCTACGAGAAGCATGTTTGTCTTTCAATGGCTCTGATGCTTGGCGAAATGATCGAAGAAAAGTACCCTGATATTGAAGTTATATATACACGTAAAACCGATGTTTTCATAGAGTTGGCCGAACGTGCTAAGATCGCGAACAGAAACAATGCTGACCTTTTTATTTGTATTCATGCGAATGCCGCAAGTCCACAAGCATATGGTACGGAGACATATGTGTTAGGGCTCCACAGAACAGAAGCCCAGCAGAAAGTTGCGGAACGTGAGAATTCCACAATCCATTTAGAGGATGATAAAGGGGAAAAATACAAAGATTTCGATCTTAGTCCTGACGCGATCATTGCGCGCCAATTACAATTGAGTGTATTTCTTGACCAGTCCATAAATTTCGCTTCAAAACTTCAAAAGGAGTTTAAAGCAATTGGTAGATATGATAGAGGAGTGAAGCAAGCAGGGTTTCTTGTGTTATATAAAACTACTATGCCAAGTGTGTTGATAGAGACAGGTTTCCTAACGAATCCAACCGAGGAGAAATTCTTAAGCGATTCAACGACTCAACGAAAAATGGCAACATCTATGTTCGCAGCTTTCAAAAAGTACAAGAGTGAGCTTGAGGGAGTTGACCTGGAAGTTGTAGATAATTCGGAAAACTTATCAACACAGTCAGGAGACAAGGATGATAATCCTGTGACACCTACGAAAGATGAAGTTGTATTTAGAGTTCAAGTGGAAACATCTAGAGAGGCCTTAGCGCTAACAGACGCTAAATTCAAAGGCTACACCGTTCATGAGTATGAGCAGGACGGTCTATACAAGTATACAATTGGGGTGCATGTTAAGGACTTTGAAGGAGCCAACGAACGTAAGAAACAACTGCGGGAGGAAGGATTTCAACATGCCTTTGTTGTTGCCTTCTTAGATGGAGAGCGAATTAATTTGCAAAAAGCTATTAATTTAGCAGAAAATTGATGTTTTGAAGTTCAAATTTAGCAAAGAAGTAGCCACTGGATTCTTCGTTATTCTTGCAATCGGACTATTAGTCGCAGGAATTAACTTCCTGAAAGGGAACAGTTTCTTTGGCGGAGACGATTACTATTACGCTTATTTCCCTAATTCTGGTCAGGTAACTCCCGCAACAGATGTAGTTGTGAACGGTGTGATCGTAGGTAAAGTACTTGATGTTCAATTGACAGACGAAAAGGACTCTCTTAAGCGAGTTGTTATTCGTTTCAATATTCAAGACAGAAACTTTAAAATACCTGTAGGTTCTACTGTGGAGGCCGGAGCTATTGATCTTTTCTCAAAAGGTCTGATCGTTCGAGCAAATCCGGACATTTCAAAAGGTTTCTATGAGCCAGGAAATGAGGTTCCCGGCATTGTGTTAACGGACATCACAACGCAGGTAAAGTCATATGTTGATCCTATTACACAGAAACTACAAATGGTCATGACATCAGTTGATAGAACTGTAACTAATCTAAGTGCTTTCTGGGACACTACAGCATCTTCTGAGATGGAGTCAAGTCTTCGTGAGGTGAAACTAGCGATCAAAAAGTTTGGTAATGCTGCAAGCGAGATTGAATCGTTGGTCGTAGAAGAGAAGGTCAAACTTTCTCGAATCATGTCAAATGTTCAGGACATCACTTATAACCTGAAGAAAAGTAATGATACCGTGAAAGCTATCGTTGGAAATGTGAAGAGCATCACTGACGATCTTGTTACAGCAGATTTCAAAGGTGTGATCGAGAATGCTAAAAACACTTTAGCGAAAGTAAATACAACGCTTGATTCAGCAAATAATGGAGAAGGAACGCTTGGAAAGCTTCTAGGGGATGAATCATTGTACAACGAGCTTGTTAGAACAAATCAAGAATTACAGAATCTAGTAAATGATCTTCAAGTGCATCCTGAACGTTATATACATTTCTCCGTCTTTGGGGCTAAAACAAAAGGAGTACCACTTACGAATCTTGAAGAGAAGAAATTGAGAAATCTACTCGATACAATACCATAACTGTAAATTTAGGTAATGATTGGAACTATCATTTTTGCTACGCTATTGATCCTGGGAATTGGATTCTTTAGCTGGAACATCTCTAAAATTGTAGCAAACATCAAATTAGGGCGCGACCTCGATCGCTCTGACAACAAGTCTGAAAGGTGGAAAACAATGCTTTTGGTGGCATTTGGTCAAAAGAAAATGTTCTCGAGACCTATTCCTGCGCTTCTTCACCTGATGATCTATGCGGCCTTTGTGATTACGCAAATCGAATTGATCGAAATCTTCGTTGATGGTCTATCTGGAAATCACAGAATCTTCAGACCTGCATTAGGTGGCTTCTACACCTTCATGATCAGTTTTATTGAGATTCTTTCCGTACTAGCCTTTATTGCTACTCTTATCTTTTTGTCGCGTCGTAATCTTATCAAGGTGCCACGTCTAAACATGAGGGAAATGCAAGGATGGCCAAAAATGGACGGTAACATGATCCTATTTATGGAGATCGTATTGGTTATGTGCATAATGACGATGAATGGTGCTGATGAAGCATTGTACCGTCAAGGTTTGTCACACGCTCAGGATCTGGGAGACGGTTCATTTAATTTTGCGATCAGTAATTTAATTGCACCTTTATTTGAAGGGATGAACGCTGATTCATTGCACACATTAGAGCGTATCGGTTGGTGGGGGCACATCATCATGGTTTTCGCTTTCTTGAATTACCTTCCATACTCGAAGCATTTCCACATTTTATTGGCTTTCCCTAATACATATTACTCGAATCTTGAGAAGAAAGGGAAGTTCAACAACATGGAGTCTGTTAAGAAGGAGGTTGAGCTAATGATGGACCCAACTGCGGACCCATTTGCTGCTCCGGTCGAAGGTGCTGCGGAGCCTCAAAGATTCGGAGCGAAGGATGTTACAGACTTGACGTGGAAAAATCTTATGGATAGCTACACTTGTACGGAGTGCGGTAGATGTACATCCAGCTGCCCCGCGAATGTAACAGGTAAGTTATTATCGCCTAGAAAGATCATGATGGACACGCGTGATCGTTTAGAGGAAATCGGTGAAGGAATTCGTAAGAATGGTAAAGACTATACAGATGGTAAAAGCCTTCTAGGAGATTATATAACGGAAGAAGAAATTTGGGCTTGTACTTCTTGCAATGCATGTGTACAAGAATGTCCTGTAAACATTGACCCACTTTCGATCATTGTTGATCTTAGAAGATATTTGGTGATGGAAGAATCTAAAGTTCCAACCGAATTAACTGGAATGCTAACAAACATTGAAAACAATGGTGCTCCTTGGCAGTTTAGTCAGGCAGACCGATTGAATTGGGCAAATGAAGAGTGATTTGAAATTAGTTGAGCTTGTAGAGAACGGTCAACACCTTTCTCCAGTACTTCCGAATGGAATGAAGAATTACCTGATCGACATAGATGGTACGATCTGCGATGATATTCCAAACGAAGAGCCTGAAAGAATGGCAACTGCAGAACTTTACCCTGATGCACTTGACACAATTAATAAGTGGTTTGAAGAAGGTCACATTATTACCTTTTTCACGTCTCGAATTGAGGAGCACAGACAAGTAACAGAAGATTGGTTGGATAGACATGGTTTTCAGTATCATGGACTTCTAATGGGGAAGCCAAGAGGCGGGAATTATCACTGGATTGACAATCATATTGTAAGAGCAACACGTTATGACGGTAAATTCACTGACTTGGTGAAAGAGACCGTTAGTATAGAAGTATTTGAAAAGTAAGTTATGAGTTTAGTTGTACCAACAATGGCAGAAAAACTGGCTAAAGGAGAGTCCCCTGAGATTCTTTTTTGGGTCGGTTGTTCTGGAAGCTTTGATGATAGAGCAAAGAAGATCACTAAAGCACTTGTTAAAATATTGAATAAATGCAATGTTGATTTTGCTGTTCTTGGCGCAGAAGAGAGTTGTACAGGTGACCCCGCCAAACGTGCTGGAAACGAGTTTACGTTTCAGATGCAGGCAATGATGAATATTCAAGTGTTGAATGGTTATGAGGTAAAGAAGATCGTTACTGCTTGTCCACATTGTTTTAACACACTTAAGAATGAATACCCTGAGTTGGGAGGTAATTACGAAGTTGTTCATCATACCCAGCTTATTCAGGAGCTAATCAATCAAGGTCAGCTTACTCTTTCCGATGGTGGTACTTTCAAAGGAAAAAAGATTACTTTCCACGATCCATGTTACCTGGGTAGAGCCAATGATGTTTACGAAGCTCCTCGAAGTCTGATAGAAAAACTTGATGTAGAGCTTGTGGAAATGAAGCGTTGCAAGACAAAAGGATTGTGTTGCGGTGCTGGAGGAGCTCAAATGTTCAAAGAAGCAGAAAAAGGGAACAAAGAGGTTAACGTAGAGAGAACAGAAGATGCACTTGAAACGAATGCTTCGATAATCGCGACAGGTTGTCCTTTCTGTAATACTATGATGACGGATGGAGTGAAGAACTTTGAAAAAGAAGCTGAGATCCAGGTGTTAGATGTTGCTGAACTTATTGCAACTGCCGCAGACCTTTAATTATGTTCGAAAATTTACCTGATTCAAGCAGAGTCTGGATTTATACTGCGAATAGATCATTAAAAGAAATTGAGAGTTCTCTGAATACAGAGATCTCTAATTTTGTTTCTCAATGGGCTGCACATGGGTCTGGATTGTTCGGGGAAGGAAAGATTATCAATGAATATTTCTTGATCTTGGTGGTTGATGAAAGTAGAGTAGGAGCCTCGGGTTGTTCGATTGATTCTTCAGTAAAATTTATCAAAGCATTAGGAGAAAAATACGAGATCGACTTTTTCAATAGATTGAACATGGTGATTCGAGATACCGAGGAGAATAAACTCGTTCATTTCTCAGAACTTAAAAATTATCAAAAAGCTGATTTATACGATCCGATGATCACTGATCTGGGGACACTCAGAACGAATTGGTTAAAACCAATCACTAAGACTTCTTACGTTTAGATTTTTTCTCTTTCTCTTTTAAGCGAATACCACCAACAAGTTTTATGCTGTAAAAGTATTGGCGGTAAGCCATATTCTGAATACGAGCCGTTTTGATATCAAAATCTGTATCTAGATGACAGAAGTAGCGCTCATCATTATAGCCTCCGATAAATTTTAAATCGATGCGCGGTGCTATACCTAGAAATCCTCTTGATGTCCCGGCTTTGTTAGTATAGAATTTGGATTGTAAAACACCACCTAGCCCACCAATAAAAGAAAACTGCCAATTGTTTAACCTTCTAACCATCGCGTAACCAGGCACTAAACCAATATCTACAACGGTAATTCTTGCTGCATTTGTAGATGCAACAGAAGAGTTGATTAGTTCAATAGGTATTAACTCATAACCAATTTCTTCATTAACATGTCGAGCCTCGAAAATGTTAAACGTATACTTAAAGTAAGTTGATGAAGCATTTCTGTTATAATGTCCAACCCTAGCTAGAATTGGCCGCATATGGATATCGGTATTGCTGAAGTGCCAGATGTTCATACTAACAGAGCCCGTTGATACATTATTCATCACTTGATGAGGTCTAAGGTCATTTAGCGTATCCACCCATCGATACGCATCCTTTATTGCATACCCTCCGTTACCTCTAAAATCAATATCAATAAACATTTTCTTTATTGAAAATTGTGTCCCGATGTTAATTGGAAAGTGTTTCCCATATTTATCTTCTGAAAACACATAAAGCGGTACTCCAAATCCAATCCTTAAAGCAAACCATCTGTAGTGAACACCAAAACCTAGAATTGGTTTAATGTTATGGCGGAATTTGAGCTTGTCAATTTCCGGTGAGAAATCATATTTAAGTGTAAATGGAGAAGTTCTATATCCAATATCACTGTACCAGATCCATTGGTTCTTATGAAGTGTATAGACCTCATTATCATGATCATCCTGTGCCATGATGGGAAAGCTAGATAAAACCAATACCGCTAGAACTAAATGTCTCATTCAAAACGTAAAGTTATCCATTTAACATGATTTAGCACAATTCTTCATTACATTTGCAGCAATCAAGAGAGAATGAAAAAGCTATACAAATTCCTACTGAATAAATTACCAAGACCTTTGTTGATCAGGTTGAGTTATCCCTTTAAATTGGTGGCTCCACTTTTGTATAAAGGCGATAATGTAGAATGTCCGGTATGTGAACGTAGCTTTTCCAAATTTCTTTCTTACGGATCAGAAGTTGCGCACAGAGAAAACGTGCTGTGTCCCTACGATCTCACGTTGGAAAGGCATCGTTTAATGTGGCTTTATTTAAAGGATCATTCTAATTTCTTCACAGACAATCTAAAGGTATTACATATTGCTCCAGAGCAGTGTTTTCACAAGACATTTAAGAATCAGAAAAACCTGGACTATCTCACAGGTGATCTCGAGTCTCCAATAGCAGATATGCATTTTGATCTACATAATATTCCTCTTGAAGACAATCGCTTTGATATTGTTTTCTGTAATCACGTTATGGAACACGTGGATGACGCTATTCGCTGTATGTCAGAATTAAATCGTGTTTTGAAGCCTGGAGGTTGGGGTATAATGCAAGTCCCTCAGGATTTCTCAAGGGATACAACCCATGAAGACCCTTCGATCACTTCCCCTGAGGATAGAGAAAAGCACTTTTGGCAAAAAGACCACGTTCGTTTATTTGGTAAAGATTATCCGGATTGGTTACGTAAAGCTGGTTTTGAAGTAAAGGAATTCAAAAAGGAAGAGCATTACTCAAATGATCAGATCGATCGTTTCCGACTTTCCAAAGAGGAAATTCTTTATATTGTTTCAAAGCCAATGTAATGCGTCACCTTCTCTTTTTCTTGCTGTTCACTCTAGTCCTGAGCTGCAATGAAGAGAACCCATCGATTCAATCATTATCCCCAAAGGAACTTACGTCCGAATTAGAGGATTTTGGTGAGAAGCTATTTTTTGATAATCGATTATCTCTAAACAACACTGTTTCATGCAGTAGCTGCCACAAACCTAATTTGGCTTTTGCTGACACCGTTGCGATATCTCCGGGAGTAGAGGGGAGGCTTGGTTTTCGAAATGCACCATCTCTACTGAATGTTGGGGCTAAACCCGTGTTGATGCTTGATGGAGCAGTTCCGAATCTTGAAATGCAAGCTATTGTACCTATTCAAGATCACAATGAAATGTCTATACCTATGGGTGATCTCATTGCGAAGCTTCGCAACATCAAACAATACAATGATTTATCGCACAGACTTTTTAATAGAGACATTGATGCTTTTGTGGTTACTCGAGCACTGGCAGCTTATGAGAGAACGCTGATTTCCAGAGAATCACTATTTGACAAGTATATTAAGGATCCTGACAATTATCCTCTGACCGATGGAGAACAACGAGGTTGGTCACTGTTTAAAGAGAAGCGTTGTGTTGAATGTCATTCATTGCCTGACTTCACCAATTATAATGTCTCAGTAACAGGTTTCGATTTGGATTCAAATGACTTGGGACGATTTAGAATAACTGCTGATTCATCGGACATAGGTAAGTTTGTGGTACCTTCTTTGAGAAATGTTTCGCTCACAAAACCATACCTTCACAATGGGTCGGTTGGCACAATAGAGGAGGTTGTTTTGCTACACTATAACAAAATAGATTTACAGACAGGAGATACATATCCGTTACTAAGTCAGTACGATGCGGATTTTATAGTTCGTTTTCTCACTTCACTCGAGTCAACTAAATAAAAAACTGGCACAGTCGTTGTAACATTTACTAATAATTTATGTATACATAGTAAATGGGTGAATTTTACCTATTTAGTTGTAACTAAATTATAAATCGTGTATTATGTGGTATGAAGTCTGCAAGCTTCATACTACCAAACTAGAACTATAAACCAGTAATTATGGCAGTGAACCCCGTTTACCACCAAACCAAATCTAGTCTCCAGCAGGAGCTCGATTGGATCTTGGAAGCGAAGAAGGATCCGGAGCGTTTCGGTCCACTGTACAGGAAATATCATGAGCAGATATTTCGCTACATCTATCAACGGATAGATGATAAAGATTTGGCATTTGATGTGACTTCACAAGTGTTTATTAAAGCACTTAAGAATCTGCACAAGTATGAGTACCGCGGCGTTCCGTTTAGCTCATGGTTGTATAGAATTGCAAAAAGCGAACTCTATCAGGCTTTCAGGGACAGAAAGGCGAGGAGGACTGTAGTCACAGACAGTATGCATCTTTTTGAAATGATCGATGAGTTTGAAGAGGACTCAAATGAAAGTAGCAAAAAGAAGCTCCTGCAATGCTTGACGTTGTTAAAAGAGCCAGACCTACAAATTATTGAAATGAGGTATTTCGAAAGAAGGTCCTACAAGGAGATCGGAGAAATACTTGATATAACTGAAAACAATGCTAAGGTTCGTTCATTCAGAGCTTTAGAACGTTTGAAAAAACTATTTTTGAAATAAGACTTTATACTACGACTAATGGAAAAGATAAAAGTCATTCTGGATCGTAAAAAGGTTTCCTCAGAGGAAATCGCATCCAGACAAGATCTAAACTCCGTCCTTAAAGGCGCTTCTACAAATGTTCCGATCTGGAAATCGGGATGGTTTTATGGATCAGTAGGATTGGCATCCGTTGCAATTGTTGCAATAACTGTCACTTGGAATCAATCAGCTAATGTTGACACATCAAATGAGCGTGTTCTAACTGCATCGTTGACTGACTCGAATGTTATAACTGCTGTTCATGAAGTAATCCAGAAACCGGAGACGGATGTTCTTCTAGCTGCTGACGAGAAAGTAAAGGCGGACGAATTGGATGTTAACAAAACTCCTCCTGTAAATAAAACAGTGGAAAAAAAAGTTATTCAACGAGTGGAAGACCTGGGGGACTTGGAAGAAGAAGCATCTGAAGAAATTGCGGAATCTACACCTGTTTCTGAAACCTCTGTTACACCCAAAACAACTCCGAGTATCGCCAAAGTGAACGGTGTCGTAAATAAAATGCCAAATATTGCTGGTGTTTATTACGGTCCGATAGCAATTGAGAAGCTTTGCTCGAACAACAGAATCACTAGCAGTCCAGATATTGATATTACTTCGTTCAAAATCAATTATAACACAATGGATGGAGATGTTGTAAAAAGTGTTTCAGGAGATATGATCCCGGAAGATATTTGTTCTCAATTGAAAAGATGGAACTTGAATTCTACGGTTTTCATTACAGAGATAAGAGGCGTGTCCGCCCATGGAGAAGTGCTAATGCTAAGCTCCATGAGTCTGATACCAACCAAATAGAAGACAACATCGTTTGTTGATATAAAGTCAATGTTAATTAACAAGGCTTATTTAACAAATTGAATGCTTGACAATTGGTCATTCATAAAACATTTCATACTTTCGCAATGAAAGTAATTTTCGGTATGAAATATACATCAATCTTAATCGCGCTACTCACTCTTGGTCCTGTTTTCGGACAGCATACAAACTTTAACACTCAGCGTAACTGGTCTTTGAATAAAAAGGAGATCATGTTTGGTATTGGAGCTACTCAATTCCTAGGTGATCTAGGAGGTAGAGATAGAATCGGAACAGACTACAGTCTAGTAGATATTGACTGGCCATCCACGCATATTGGAGGTATGGTTGGTTACCGTTACAGATTTCACCCGTACTGGGCTACTACTTCATCTGTAAACGTTGGAATGTTGCGAGGAAGCGACGCGTTAACGAATGAGGTAGTAAGAGAATCAAGAAACTTACACTTTAGATCGTTGGTTGTTGAGTTCCACCAGAGAATTGAGTGTATCATTGTTGCGAATGAGAAGTTCGGAGCACGTTACAGAATTCCTGGATTGAAGGGGATGAAGAATCACAACGAGCAGATCTATCTTTTCGCAGGTGCTGGAATCAATTACTTTGAGCCTAAAGCGAATTATAACGGAAAATGGGTGAAGCTTAGAAAACTTCATACAGAAGGGCAAGGGTTAGAGCCACACATGGTTTATCCTGTTGCTACTAAACAAAACCCGAATCCTGAACCATTCATGTACACACCTCCAAAGGAATATTTGCCGATCACAGCAACCATTCCTATGGGTATTGGAATGCGCATGGGTATTGGTAGAATGTGGAGAATGGGAATTGAAGCAACGTACGTAAAAACATTCACTGACTACATGGACGATGTTAGTGGTTATTATTATGATCCAGCTGTACTTGCTCAGGAATTTGGAGCGGAATCAGCATACCTTTCAAATCCTGCAACTGAAAATACTAACTGGTTTGCTCCAGGACAAGTAAGAGGTCATAAACAAAAAGATGCATACTTCTACGTGAATCTGGTGTTTGCGAAAAACGTAACATATAAAGATTACGCGAAGCAACAAAGAATGAACAAATGGAGAGGAAGATACAAGTTCTAAGAATTGTTGATATTTTCTGAATAGTTTTAACGAGGTGGCTTTAGTCACCTCGTTCTCGTTTATACCTTTGCATAAACACTAATTATGTTTAAGGTAATCCGCTTTTTCTTGTTCCTGTTTGACCCTGAGAAAATTCATTATTTCACAGCTGGCTTGATTCATTTTACGCTCTCCATTCCAGGTATGAAATGGCTATGGAAGAAGATGTACAAAGTCAATGACAAAAGATTGGAAAGAAATGTCTTTGGGATCAACTTTCCAAATCCTGTAGGATTGGCTGCAGGGTTCGATAAGAATGCGAAGATGTATAATGATCTTGCATATTGTGGGTTTGGCTTCATCGAGATAGGTACTGTGACACCTAAAGGACAACCTGGAAATCCAAAGCCCAGACTGTTTAGGCTGAAAGAGGACAATGCTGTGGTCAACCGTATGGGATTCAATAATGACGGTGTAGAAGAAGCTATTAAGAATCTGAAAAAGAAAAAGGTCGATATTATTATTGGTGGAAATATCGGGAAGAATAAAGTGACGCCAAATGACCGAGCAACAGAAGACTATAAGATCTCTTTTGAAGCAATGTTTCCATACGTAGACTACTTCGTGGTTAATGTATCCTCGCCAAACACGCCCAACCTGCGAGAGCTTCAGGAAAAGGAACCTCTCAAAGAACTCCTAAATACTTTACAGATTCTGAACAGTCAAAAAGATAAGAGGAAGCCAATCTTACTTAAGATAGCACCGGACTTAACCAATGAGCAATTGGACGACATTGTTGAGATCGTTCAAGAAGTAAATTTAGACGGTGTTATTGCTACAAACACTACGATATCAAGAGAGGGATTAAAAACACCTGCTGAAAAAGTCGAAAAAATTGGTGCAGGTGGACTATCGGGTAAACCCGTTCGATCCAAGTCTACAGAAGTTATCAAATACCTATATGATAAATCGAATGGAGCAATCAAGATTATTGGCGTGGGTGGTATTCATTCTGCTGAGGATGCAATGGAAAAACTAAATGCTGGAGCAACTTTAGTGCAACTGTATACTGGTTTTATATATGAAGGCCCTGCACTTGTGAGGAGAATTAATAAAGCCATTCTTAAAAATCACTAACTTAGGATCATGGACAACGTGAAGTTAATAGAATGCCCGCGTGATGCCATGCAGGGAATGCATGATTTTGTACCAACAGAGGCAAAGGCGGCATATATCAATCAATTATTAAAGTGTGGTTTCGATACGATCGATTTTGGAAGTTTCGTTTCTCCGAAAGCGATCCCGCAAATGCGCGATACAGCGGATGTTCTGAACTTGTTGAATGATTCACCAAGTAAATTATTAGCGATCGTTGCAAATGAGAGAGGTGCTAATGACGCGTCAAATTTTGACCGTATCAACTACTTAGGTTACCCTTTCTCGATTTCAGAGGAGTTTCAGAAAAGAAACACCAACGCGACAATTGAAGAGTCACTGGGCAGAGTTGAGTCTATTGCGGATATAGCTTCGAAGAATAAAAAAGAGCTCGTTGTATACTTGTCAATGGGGTTTGGAAACCCTTACGGTGAGCATTATCATCCTGATATAGTTACAAAGTGGTCAGAAAGGCTTCATGACTTATTTGGTGTAAAGATCTTGGCACTGTCAGACACCATTGGAGCTGCTACACCAAAGTTGGTGAAAAATG
>JBMSGX010000053.1:0-11929 GCA_049416285.1 Crocinitomicaceae bacterium
GAATCACACCCATTTACACTAGAAAGCAAACTGCTATAAGAAGTATTCCCTGTAACCAATTCTGTTGTTCCATCAGGATAGGTAATTGATGTATTTCCGCAAACTGAAATAGATTCAGAAGTGTTGAAGAGCGGACTCACTGTTACGTTAGTTACAACGGTTGAATCACATCCCCAAATAGAGCTTAATAAGCTTGTATGAGAAGTATTTGTAGTTACGGTTTCAGTTATACCGTCAGGATAAGTGACGGTAGAGTTTTCACAAGTCTGAATTGTCTCAGTAGAGTTACTATTTAAAGCCATTGTGACATTGGTCACAACAATTGAGTCGCAGCCTAAGGATGACAATAAAGCACTTGTATGACTTGTATTCACAGTGATTATCTCGGATGAACCATCCGGATACGTATATGTCTCATTTTCACATATTGTAACACTTTCTGACGTGTTATACTGTGAGACCATCGAAACATTCGTTACGATAATCGAATCACAACCTGAAATTGCCGTAAGGTTACTAGTATGACTTGTACTGGCAGTTATGGTTTCGGTTGTTCCATCGGGATAAGTTATAACACTGTTTTGACAAGCATCAATATTCTCAGATAAGTTATACGCGACTCCAATTGTAATATCAATGTCTGTCGTGGTACAGCCGTTAGAATTACATGCTTGCAATGTAGCTGTGTAAGTTCCGTTTGCAGGATAACAGATGTTTGTCGGATTTTGAGCTGAAGATGAGGTTGTACTCGCACCCGGGAAAGTCCAGTTCCATGATGTGGGAGCATTAGTGCTGTTATCCACAAAGTTTATACAAGTTCCTTCACATCCTGAAGTTGCAGAAGGTGAGAAAGCTGCTACTGGGGCAGAGGTCGTTGGCTCGTACCATTGTGCAATGTAGTTCATTGGCCCTCCCTCCGCTTGGGTATAAGCTCCACCAGCAAAGAAGGTCCCGTTCCATACAGCTGCAGATTTTACATATTCATCTATGCCTATACCGTCAAATCCCTGACCCATAGGGCTGAACGTTTGCGCGGTCGTATTCCATTTCGCGATTTTATTACAAGCGACACCATCTGCAGTTGTGAAATGACCACCAACGATCAAATCTCCATTGTATTCATGAATTGCTCTGCAGTAGGCTTGTGTGACCTGCATTGAAGGATCTGCTAACCCTGTTCCTAAAGGATACCAGTTAGACCCATCGTACATTGCAACTCCGGCCATGTTAAAGTCTTCAGCGGCAGCATCTCCATCCCATAGCTCAGGGAATTCACCTCCCATGTATAGATTTCCATCATTCGGATTTACATAGAGTACACGCACCGTTTCGTTCACACCGCCAATGAGATCAACACCAGAGTTTCCTCCGACCCAAACGTCATTCGTTTCATCCCACTTCACTAATCCGTCCAATGGTCCTTGACCTCCAATGTTGTTAAAATCACCTCCAACCCAAAGCTCACCTTCGAATACGGTCATGCAGCGCACATCATTGTCCATGTCAGTAACTGCACCCATTGATTCGAACATTTGCGTGGATTCATTCCAACGAGCTACACGATTAATCGGAACACCGTTTGCTTCTGTAAAATCACCTCCGATGATCAGGTCGCCGTTATAAACCGTGCACGTCAAAACATCATTATTGAATCCTTGGTCGAATGCAGTCCACTGTGTTCCATCCCACATTGCTACACCATTACATCCGGCACATGGTTGAAAATTGTTCCAGAAATCGCCAACTACAACTAGGTTTCCATTCCAGACACAACCTGCTCTGGCCACAATTCCAACGCCACCTCCGAGGTCACTCCATTGTGTTCCATCCCATGCAGCAACTCGATTGTATGGACTATTGAATGATCCAAGGTTGATTAGTTGATTATTCCACACGAGCATGCCATGAGAACTATTATTTGTTCCACCACCGACATCTTGCCAAGATTGCGAAAATGAAATAAAATGAATGTTTATTAGCAGTAGTAGCCTTAGTAGTTTGTTCATAGTTAGCTGATAATAGATGTCAATCTACTCCATTAGACGTTAATTACAAAATTTGAGTTGTCAGGATTTTTCTAATACTTGATTTCCCAAAGAAATAATCCATGAGCGTCGGCAGATTTAGAAGCAGCCTGTCGATCCATATCAGCAAGTATGCCATCGATATCTTCGACTTGAAGTTTGCCCATTCCAACATCCAGCAATGTGCCTACTGTAGCTCTAACCATGTTGCGCAAGAACCTGTCGGCTCTGATCTCAAAATAGTAAGTGGATTCGGTTTCTTGAACCCATTTTGCCGATCGTACGTCGCAGATATTAGTTTTTACGTCTGTGTGAAGTTTAGAGAATGAAGTGAAGTCTTTTTTACCGATCATTTTTTTCGCAGCCTTGTTCATTGCATCAAAATTCAATGAATGATTCACGAGAAGACTTCTGTTTGCTAGGAAAGGATCCTTTTTCGTATGTACGAAATAACGGTATACACGTTCAGATGCATCAAATCGCGCATGTTTTTCAGGTTCAACTTCGAAAACTGATTTTATAGCAATGGAATCTGGCAGCATTTTATTCAACTTGAATGTTAACTGTTCAGTATTCGTTTCCGGTAAGTCTACATGCGCGAAATAATCATGTGCATGAACACCTGTATCGGTGCGTCCGCAACCTGTGATCTTTACTTCTTCGTTGGAGTGTAATTTACTTAAGCACTTCTCTATGGTTTCCTGAACAGAAATTTGTTCCGGCTGGATCTGCCATCCAAAGAACTTGGATCCGTCATACGCAAGCTGTAAAAAATACCGTTTCATAGCACAAAGAAAACGCCCTCGGGAAAGGGCGTTGACTGTTATTTCTTTTCTTCTTTCGGCGGTTCCGGAATTTTGAAATTCGTCAGATCCATTTCGAAAATATTCAAGCTTGATTTATTTCCGACAAGCTCAGAGCCGGAAATGTATCCCATCTTGCTGGCCTCATCGTAAACAAAATGTGTATCGTTGTTAACCGTATTTATACCATAACCAAGGTTTACCGGTGTTCCCCATTCACCGCCTTTATTTTCTACAACATAGATATCAAGTCCACCCATTCCTTCGTGTCCGTCTGAACTAAAGAATAGGTATCTTCCATCTGGTGAAATGTAAGGTGTTGTTTCTCTTCCGGTTGTGTTTATATGGAAAGGCAGTGGTTCAGCTTCGCCCCACGACTTACCGTTTCTTTGAACCATGTAAATGTCGGTTGAGCTTTTAGCTCCTTTCCTGTCTGTTACAAAGTACATTGTATTTCCATCAGCTGTTAACGTTGCAGCTCCTTCAAAGAAAGAGGTGTTGATCGTCTTGTTGCTGATTGCTTTAGGCTTATTGAAAACTCCTTTCGTGTTCTTTTTGATCTCACAGATGTCAGATCCACGCGTTGCTTTCTTGCCTTCTTCTGTAGCTGTATTGTTCAAAGTTACGATTCCCCAGAGTCCATCAGGTGAAAGATAGTTCAACGCTTCAAACCCGTCAGAGTTTAGCCTTCCGAGGTCGTTCGTTATATCATCCCAGTCTCCCGTTCCAGGATCTTTTGATGCGCGGTAAATATCTTCGAAGTATAACTGATCATCCGGATTCATACCTCCTCCAGTTGTATTGTTTCTTCTTGAAGTGAAGTAAAGTGTATTGCCGGTGTCGGCTAATACTACTCCGTACTCATCAAATCCACCATTGATGAATCCTCTGATCCCTTTTCGCACGAAGTTCGGTTCACTTTTCATTGCCTCAGTTGCGAAAAGACACTTTGCTCTTTGTTCAGCCACACTTAATTCTTTCAGTCGGCCTTTCGGCATTTCAGCTACAGCTATATCGTAGTTCATTAGGGCCGAATCAAGTTTTGCCATTTGATGATAAGCGAGGGCTACATTGTAATAAACTTCCTTGTCAACTTTCTCTCCTCCCAGGGTAATTGCATCATTCGCGTATCTTACTGCGTATCCAAAGTTTCCTAGTCTGTAATGACATTTCCCGATCCAGAAGGATGCTCTCCAGCTATACGGGTCTTTGATCGCTGCTTCTCTGAATTTCGTTAAAGCGTTTTTCACTTTCCCTTGATTGTAGAACGTTCTTCCTTCGTCGATCAAATAAGCTGCTGCCGTACGGTCAACAATATTACTTGTACTGTCTGGAGGGGTAATAGCGAAATCAGCTGACCACGATGTTTGTGCGATCAAAGCAAATAACGAAACCAATAGAATAGTATAGTTCTTCATATAAAGTTTTTTACGGATTCAGTGTCCTAAATGCAAAAGTCGTGCAAAAGCAGTTAAAGTTCTCAAAAATAATGTAAAAAAGTGATTATTCCGACTGTTTCTGAGCGTATTCGTTTTTACTCAGATCGACCAGATCGTTCATTGCGATTGTTGCGGCAATTATAGCTAGGATTGGTGCTATAGAGGCACAAAGCCACAATAATAGATGGAGGAAGAATCTTCCAATAGTTTCCATTGGTGCATCAGAAAAATTCGACCAATAAAACAAAGCACTCAGGTCAACCGGAACAAGGATCATTATGGAATAGATCGAACCAATTGCAATAGCGAGGCCTCTGTTCTTCCGTACAAACATGATACTTTGGTCCATATCCAGTCTTCTGCGTTCATTGATGTAATCAAGAAATCCGAAGCCATAGTAGAAGAAACCTATCATAAAGGTCAAATAAAAGACAGGCGATTTTTTGGGGTCTTCCCAGCCCAAATAACAAACAATATAGATTACGAGAAAAAGCAAATAAAACCATATAAGGTTTCTTATCGCGATATGAATAGCTCTTTTTATATCGCTAATTAATTGCGATAAATTGAATTGGTACTTATTACTTGTCAAGATTTTTTCAGTTTTCATGCTCAAACTTGCAAGAACGGGAGACAAAATAACAACAACCAAGTACTTTGCGAAATTCATAAGCAATAGGGCTATTGATATTTCGATTAATAAGAAAATGAGATACCAAACGATCTCATTCATATCATGTACGTCTGGTTCGATTTTATGATGTTGGACCATATCACCAAGACCATAGATCCCAAGCATCAATATTGCAGGGATAGCGAAGTACCAATAGAGCTTATGTTCGCGAATGAATTTTATCGCTTTGAAATAGGCTTTATAGCCAAAGAATAAGTTCTTGAGAAACCCCATAGATCAAAAATAATCAATCGACACATACGGCGCCTCTTTTCTGTTCCTTTTGTATCTTTGCCTTTTCCATTTTTGAAAGCAAACATTATGAAATTAAACAGTCTTACCGCTATTTCTCCTGTTGACGGAAGATATCACAGTAAAACATCAGAATTACAGCCTTACTTTTCTGAATTCGGATTGATCCGCTACAGAGTAATTGTTGAGGTAGAGTATCTGATCTATTTAGTGAATAGCGGTATCGCTCCGCTTGCGGATTTCCCAAAGGATAAATTTGATGCGCTGCGTGATGTTTGCAAGAATTTCTCGGAAGAAGATGCTTTGACGATCAAGGAAACAGAGAAGACAACAAACCACGACGTTAAAGCGGTTGAGTATTTCGTAAAAGAAAAAATGCGTGAGCTTGGATTGGATAAATATCTGGAGTTTGTGCACTTTGGATTGACATCACAGGACATCAATAACACATCGGTTCCATTATCGTTGAAAGAAGCGATCAGCGAGCAGTATTTGCCACTAATGGATCAGCTGGTTCAGAAATTGAAGAGTCTGGTTCAGGAGTGGAAAGATGTGCCGATGCTTGCAAAGACACATGGTCAACCGGCTTCACCAACAAAACTTGGTAAGGAGATCCAGGTGTTCGTAGAGCGAATGGAGATTCAGCTGGACCAATTAAAAAGTGTTCCGTTCTCTGCAAAATTCGGAGGAGCGACTGGTAACTTTAATGCACACTTCGTGGCATTCCCAGAGCAGAATTGGGTAGCGTTTGCAAATGATTTTGTGAACAACGGACTTGGATTAGACCGCAGTCAGACTACAACTCAGATCGAGCACTACGACAATCTAGCTGCTTTGTTTGATGCGTTGAAGCGAATTAACACGATCATTCTTGATCTTGACCGAGACATGTGGACATATATTTCAATGGAATATTTCAAGCAGAAATTGAAGGAAGGAGAAGTTGGTTCTTCTGCCATGCCGCATAAAGTAAATCCGATCGACTTTGAGAACTCTGAGGGTAATATCGGTGTAGCGAATGCCTTATTAGAGCACTTATCTGCTAAGCTTCCGGTTTCGCGGTTACAACGTGATTTGACAGATTCGACGGTGCTTAGAACAATAGGACTTCCTTTTGGACACATGTTTATTGCATTGAAATCTACATTGAAAGGGTTAGATAAATTACTGTTGAATCAGAATGCATTTGAACGGGATCTTGAAAAGAACTGGGCTGTAGTTGCTGAAGCCATCCAAACTGTATTGCGTCGTGAGGGATATGAAAAACCTTACGAGGCATTGAAGGGCTTAACCAGAACAAATGACGCTGTTACAAAAGATACAGTGCACGCATTCATCGACACACTGAACGTTTCAGATGCAATTAAGGCGGAGCTAAAGTTGATCACACCTCAGAATTATACTGGAGTGCAGCTCGTGAAAGGTCTCTAAGATTTAGCATAATATTTGCTATCTTGATACTATGAGATTTATTTGGACGCTGTTTTTATTCTTGCTGCCATCGGCAATTTTCGCTCAAGACTTGGAAGTGAATTGGGGAGAGTTGGAGCGTAAGCAGGGTTCATTGATTCGTATTCTTCCCTCAGAGAATGATGAATTCTACGCGCTTCGTTGGACGGGAGGTTCATTGCTCGGACATTACAAAGTTTCAAGACACGTGGGTAAAGAAATGGTTGCGAGCGGCAAGCTTTTACTTTACGCAGAAAACAGTATTGCGACCTATGAAGGTGTCCGTGTAATTGGTGATAAGCTGATTGTTTTTCTAAGTGATAAAAAGGATGGGGAGAAGATCCTATTCATGCAGGTCTATAATAAGGAAATTAAGCCTGAGGGTGATGCTGTGCGATTGGGAGCCTTTAGCCTTGAAAGAGGAGGGAATAAAGGTTGGTTTGATGTGAAAGTGTCTTCTAACAAAGAATTCGTTGGAGTCGTCTGGCAGATACCGGGTAGAAAAGACACGAATGACAAGTACGGATTCAAAGTGTACACCAAAGATCTTGAACTTATCAATGAAGGAGAGTATCCGTTGCCATTTGATCCGGAACTATGCACAATACATAACCATTACATTTCAAATACGGGAGACTATTTCTTAGCCCTCTCGGAATTGGAAATTACTGAGGAGCGCGTTGTTCGTCGCGATAAAAAAGCGTTCAAAGCACTGCACATTTATCACATTGCAGAAGATGGATTACAAGATCTCGTAATCAATGTTGCGGATAAGCGCATTGTCGCGATGGCATTAACCAGTGATACAAGTAACATCTTCACAATTACGGGAGTTTATGGTGAGAAAGAAGAGCCAGGAGTGAAAGGGGTGTTTTATCGTAAGATAGACCTTATGACGGCAGAAGAGATCGGAGGTGGGATGAAGGATTTTGAACGTTCGTTCATCACTCAGAACTGGTCTCAACGTGAATTGAGTAAAGCCAGTAGAAGAGAAGCAAGAGGAAGAGGTGAACCACAGCTTTATGATTATCAAATGAGAGAGGCCAATATTTTGGACGATGGAACAATTGTAGGAACGATGGAGCAGTACTTCGTTAGGGTAAGAAGTACTTATGATTCCAGAACGGGGCAAAGCACGAACATCTATTACTATTACTACAATGATATTATTGCGTACAAGATAAACGCTAATGGGGAGTTTGATTGGTTCAAGAAAATTCCGAAGTATCAGGTTTCAATGAATGATGGTGGGCCATTCTCAAGCTTCGAAAGCGTTGTGAGCAATGGATATATTCACTTTATCTTCAATGATAATGTAAGAAACTACTCTGACGACGGAGATTTCCTTGGGTCGGATAGATTGCAGGTAGCGAATTATTCAAAGCGTAAAAATGTTGTTGCATTGGTTTCCATGGATCTCGATTCCGGTGAACAGGAACGTCGCAATTTCTTCGATAGATCTACCGTGGATGTATTAGCTATTCCTAAGAAGTTTGAAGTAGATCACCGGGAGAATAGAATGATCATCTACGGGATTTGGGGAAGAACCAAGGAGAAGTTCGGATTCGTTAAGATCTAGTTCTCTTTCATTCGATCAACGATAGTTTTCTTTTCAGCTGAGGTGAAAGTAGCCTTACGTGAATTCAAAAGTGCTTTTCTGAGAACTCTATCCAAAATATTGCTGTCCTTTCTAAAATCCCGACACAGTCTACACATCAGTAGGTGTGTACGCACAGAGATCTTTTCCATAGCAGAAAGATTGGTTGTTTTGCCTTTCTCCACAAGTTCTGTTATTTCCTGACAGCCTTTCATTTTTTAGATTTTAAACAGTCGCGTAATACAAGTTTAGCACGGTGAATGATCACCCATAGATTAGAAGAACTCAATTCTAAATCCTTACAAATTGAATCGCTTTCTTTTTCGTCAAGATATTTGGAAACGATTACCGCTCTCCATTTTTCAGGTAATGTATCCAGGCATTCGCTGAGCTCTTCCAATGTCTCTGCTTGTTCAATTCGTTTTTCAATGTTTTCCAAGGATGCTCCCTCCGCTTTATCAAAGATCCAATGGTGATACCTATTATCCTGATCAAAGAAACTGGATGCTGGATCTGTATACCTTGTTTCCGCTTTACGCCAGTGATCGATGATCTTTCTGTTGAGGATACTCGTGAGCCAAGTACGTACTTTACTTCTCTTCTCGAAAGTGTCAATATTGCTAAGCGCTGAAACGAACGTGTCCTGTACCATGTCTTTAGCAAGTTCCTCATTTCTCAGCTTTGACAGTGCAAATGATAGAAGGTAATCACCATGTTCATTCACGAGGTCCTCCGGTTTCAATGAATCTTCTGCACTCATTTTCCGCCGAATTTTTTTCGAAACCATTTCACGAAGGAGAATAGCACCAATAATACGCTTACGAAACTTGAAACTCTTCCCAATGAATCACCATTCTGAGAATAAAAAGTGAGCTCCTTGTTCAGGTTTAATTTCTCTTTGATGACTGCTTCCACCCACCATTTGGTTGGTTGAATTATATCACCACGCTGATTAACAAAGCAACTGGAGCCTGTATTCGCTGCACGTGCAACAGGGCGTCTGTTCTCAATTGCACGAAGGCTTGCAAAGCTCTGGTGCTGTCGGTAGCCTGGAGTGTCACCCCACCAACCGTCATTGGTGATGATGCAGATCAATTCAGCTCCTTCATTACACTGTTGTGCAATGTGCTCACCGAATACCGATTCATAACAGATAACAGGGGCAAAGCTCACCTTATTATCAACGAAGATCTTTGGTTTATCCTCAACGCCCAGGGTTCCTGTTCCTCCTCCTAGGTCGATCGAAAGGTCCTCAAGGAAAGGGAAGTGATTGGAGAATGGGATCTTTTCGACACCTGGCACCAATTTAGACTTGTGTATGTATCCAGGAATACGGGATTCATTAAAGTATACCGAGGTATTGTAATGCTCAATAAAACCAGGCCCTCCATACAGTTCTCTTGAAGCTCTTGAGTTCCATTTATCAAAATAACGGGAGGTAAATCCACCTATATAAATAGGAATGTTGTGAAGTGAAGCCTGTGACTGTTTGATGTAGTTGTACAGGCTTGTCAAATGAAAATTTTCTTCCTCGATGCGAACGCTCAATGATGTCTCTGGTGCTATAATTAGATCTGTGTTTTCATCAACCAGACTGTCAGCTAATTGAATGATCTTATCGAACTGATCGTATACACTGCTGTTGAACTTATCGTTGTAAGGATCAATGTTATGTTGAACCGCAACAACTTCAAAAGGACGTTCCATTTCGGTGTAGCTGTAATAGCGATAAACAGAAAATGCTAAAGGTAATGCAACGGCAATCGCGGCTAACCATACCAGCGGAGTTTGAATACGCCAGCTTTCTTTTTTGAAGTAAACGTTGTCGTACATTCGGAATACGAATAGATTGACTAGTAGAATCCAAAATGTTCCTCCCATCACACCCGAGTATTCATACCATTGAACCCAAGATGGTGTAATGCTAAAAGTATTTCCTAGTGCGAGCCAAGGCCACGATGATTCCCAATTGAAGTGAAAGTACTCGAATGCGATCCAGTAAAAGATCAATGCGATGTATCCTTCTTTTCCTCCAACGTATTTTTTGGTAAAATGAAAGAACTGAAAAACAACGGTCATCAATAATGAATTCAACACGAACGCCATCACCGATCCCTCCGCACTCGCATTCCACACCCACCAGGTAGTTCCAATATTGTATATAAAGAATGTAATGAAGGCATGAACGAACACTTTTCGTGATCGATAATTCTTCCTGGCGATATATGATTCGACCAACAGTAGTGGAACTAATGCAATGAACATCAAAGGTGTTAGACTTCCCGTAAAAGGAAATGAAAATACCATCAGCATTCCGGAAAGGATGCTCATTAGGTAGCGAAATCTTTTGTCAATCGTTACCACTCAATTACTTTTTGCTGATTTCCGACTCAAGTTTTTCCAGCCCCTTTTCGAGATCTTCACCGATCATTTCATCCATATCCATGAAAAGATTAAAGAAATTGAAAGGGTAGGGAACAGATCCTGATATTGCCCAGGTGATCTTAGTTGAATCAGTATTGCCTTCAATATCGAACCAAGCTTGATTGGTCGACTCCCAAGGTCGTTGGAAGCGAAGTTCGTACTCGATCTTATCATATTCATTGATCGCAACGATCTCCTG
Source organism: Crocinitomicaceae bacterium (assembly GCA_049416285.1). Classification (GTDB taxonomy): domain Bacteria; phylum Bacteroidota; class Bacteroidia; order Flavobacteriales_D; family Crocinitomicaceae; genus UBA4466. The sequence goes on from JBMSGX010000053.1 coordinate 10,861, forward strand.
TTCTCCTGCTCCCACATCCTCATTCTGACTGTCCCAAGTGTATGTGAATCCCACTTCTCCATCAGTCCCGTTGTATGACTTTTTCATGTCCGGATCAATGTTATTCCAGACTCCGTATTCCTCTTGATTTTTAAGGTATTTCAAATAGTCGAAAACAACCATTTTAGACGCAGGTACTGTTGCTGATCTGGATACCTTGAAGTCCGAATCGACAAACAAAGGGATAACCAGGAAAATTACCACAACAGTAATCAGTACGAACAGTAATTTCTTGAGGAACTTCATATTAATAAAGAGGGCTGCACAATGGCAGCCCTCGATTATTGATTTATTCGAAAATGATCTTCATTTCAACGCGTCTGTTTTTCTGACGACCTTCTTTCGTATCGTTGCTTGCTATCGGCATTGTTTCACCGAAGAACAGAACGTATAGTCTTTCAGCAGCGACCGTCTGAGAAACCATAAAGTTCTTCACGGCCTCCGCACGCTTCTTAGAAAGTACTAAGTTCGCCTGGTCATTACCAACGTTATCCGTGTGACCAGAGATCTGAAGTTTCCACTCCGGACGCTTCACTAGAACGTCAGCAAGCTCTGTAAGAGATGGAATAGATTCCACTTTAATGATATCCTTACCAGTTTCGAACTCAAGGTTTTCGAATGCTGTCTTTAAGATCTCTTGAACTTCTTCCTCGATCTCAGGACATCCGTCATTCTCGATCGGTCCTGGTGTGTTTGGACACTTGTCATCTTTATCTCTCAATCCATCATTGTCTGAATCTGTATAAGGACAACCAGCGTTTTCGCGAGGACCTGGCGTGTTAGGACAGTCATCATCTTTATCCAATGTACCATCCTGATCTGTATCTGGCCAAGGACAACCATTGTTCTCTTTAGGTCCAGCGACTTCCGGACAGTTATCGATAAAGTCGAACAATCCGTCATTATCTGTATCAGGACATCCATTATTCACAAGTGGTCCAGGAACCTCTGGACATGCATCCTCATCATCTTTAATTCCATCACCGTCAGTATCAGGACATCCTTTGAATGCTTCGATACCAGGTACAGT
>JBMSGX010000054.1:0-11787 GCA_049416285.1 Crocinitomicaceae bacterium
TCGTCCAAGTCATCTGATACAAGGTCACCGTCGATATCACTTGGGTGAACGTAAAGGATAGGGACTCTTAATCCGGCATAAACTCCAGCGCCGCGAACTTTCTTACCAGTTGCAAACAATACTCTGAAGTCGTTTACTCCTAAAGTAAGCGGTCCTAAACGTGTTCCAAGTCCAGCCTTGAACTTTGAGTAGTTGTTGTAAGACATCGGTAAGTGAACCCCAAACCATGAATGATCAAAGCTAGGTGTTACAGAGAACTGATTTGCAGTTCTAACTCTATGCGGATTCTTTCTATTCTGTACACTGATGATACCGGTAGCATTCACATAGAAGTATTTCCAGATGTGATAATCAAACTGCAAGCTAACCGCTGTAGGAAGTTGCATGAAGAATGTTCTGTCATCTGTTCCGTTAGCACTCCATCCGGCGTCGTTTTGAATCAATGAGTCAATTGTCTCATCAACGTCAACCAATGAATTATCTCCATCGAATGCATCACGGAATCCGAATAAATTGTCTGTATTCACACTAAAGTTCTGGCTAACTCCACCTTTCTGGAATTTCATACCACCAATATCCAACACTGAAACTCCAGCACGGATCTTGTACTTCTCTTTGTCACGACGCCATAGGTTCGTTTCACCATCCATGTCGTACTTGTACTCTTCCCAATCAGGTCTCCATTCGTACACGAATCCCAGATCAAGTCCTAGGCCGAATTTAGAAACAGATTTTGCATCGAATTCTGCGTTAGGGTCTCCCAAGAGCTCCATTGCTCCGGTAGAGTGACCATACTCAAAATCACCAGCTAAATATTGTGTTGTATCCTCATTCAATAGGTTGTACTCGAAATTGGAAGTATGGATATAGGCGGCTGAATAACCACTTAGCCATTTAGCCTTACCTCCAAACTTCATGAAGTGTTCACCATCGTCTTTCAGCACTTGAGAGTAGATCAATCCGTATTCCGCCCAGGACATGTGGTTCAAGTCCAAAAGCTCTTCATTGAAACGAGCATTCCAAAGAGATGGGATGTCATAATCTTCCTCTGCTAACATTGCTAATTTAGGATCAACATCATCGAGGTTGGTGATCGATCTGAACTTTACAGCGGCACCTACAGCGATCTTGCGGTTAATATGGAACATGAAATTCAATACATCAACTTGTATATTGTTGTAAATTCCAAGTGTGTTTTCTGAATTTGCATCGTATGTTCTTGTGATATAACGATCCATGAACGTTGAGTCTGGCTGCATCCAATCGTTATAAGGATTAGTGCCTTCAGCATTTTCGTTAAAAGACTTGACCCACCATTTTGGCATGTCACGCGTGTCGAAAGTCATTGCATTCTGCCACGCATTGAAGCTAAAACTTGCGAGGTTGATATCCACCTTGAATCGTCCGTCAACGAAGCTTGCAGGGTTTAGGTCTGTACCCATAACTCCGCTGTAGTTACTTGTTGGAATTCCTAAGTAATTTTGAGCTGATACCAGCGTGGTTGACAAGAGTGCTCCTGCCAAAAATAAATTTTTGAAGAATTTCATTTTTGTAGTGTTAGTTCTCAAAGTACTGTACTATAAACTGATCAACGATCGTCGTGATCTTTTTGTTGGGACCGGAAGTTTTGAAATCAACTTTATACTGACCTTCTAGCGGTTTCACCAGAAGCACATCCCCACCGACCCTATACAAATATACATTATTCTCTAAACCATCAATGACCGAAAGTAGGGTTTTACCACTGTCAGTGAATGCGATATCAATATCTGCCACTTCATTAAAGGGAAGTTGAACGCTTCCGATCTGTAAGCCTTCAGCATTAATTAATTGGATCTCATTGGCGCTCTTAACAACGAGAAGTGGGTTTTTGTTCTCATCAAACACTTTCAAGATTCTTCCTTGAGGAACTGTTAACAGTTGTACTTTTGTTCCCTTTTGATCAATCCTAAATAATCGGTCGTTTTTCAATCCATATTGGAATATCTCATTCGGCATACGACCTGATAAACAACCGTTTTCAATACTGAAGTTCCTATGCATTTTTCGCTTGTCAGCATCATACATGTAGAATGATAATTCGTTTGCGAAACCGTAGAATAATCTGCCTTGACTGGCCCAAGCATCAACTTGGCGAGTTGCGGAGATGCCAATATTAAATACTCTCATCTCACGTCCCTGCATGTCGTAAACGTGCGCTTTACCATCGCTAGTTGCAAAAACAAAGTAACCAGAGCCTTTCCATCTGTAGAACGTCACCTTTGATGTAATTTCCTTCTCAAGTTTCACAGGGTAGCTACCAATGTTTTGCCCCTGCTTGTTGAATAAAAAGATCTGATTGTATGTTTGTGCGCAGATCTGCTGGTCTTCATTCGCGTAAATGTCGAGCGCTTGTATGTGCTCTATTTTCGCTGGTAGGTTTGTTGTCCACTCTTTGATTCCGTTTAGGAACAGCGTTAGATTGTTGTTTTGATCTGAGCAGGCTACATTTCCATCCCCGATCAGCACTTCAAAATCCATGATATTTGCTGCAACATTCATGGAATAACTCTTTTTCTGAACGATCGGGTTCGCTGTATTCACTTGATTAGTTTTTGCAACTAAAACGTGTCCATTATATATTGCTTTCGAGTATGCTTTATCGGAATTTACAAAGCGTTCAGAGACTAGGTGTGGAAGATTTAGATAAAGTCTGTTTCGCAGGATCTCATTAGAAGAGATGGTTTTTCCAAGCTTGGTGTCAGCCAATAATTGATCAATAACCGCGCGTTTCTCACTTATCACAACAAGGTCTTCAAGGTAATCTATTTGGTATGAGCCATGTTCACTCGGAAAGAAGGAAGTTAATGCTGATGTAAACACATTCGATGTGTCATTTTGCTCTTTGTCTCTAAGATTTAAAACGGGGTCCTGTCCTAGAACGTAATCGCAAATGATTGCTTTCCCTGCATTGGTTTCGACTGTCACAAATCCGCGATTCAACCATTCGTACATTGGTCCATTCAAGTACGTAGAATCCAATGTGGCAAAGTACTCTCGCTCAAAAAAATGATATGAGCTTACCTGATTTGAAACGAACCTTGAAAACAACTCTTCGTCATCCACTTGAACCGAATTCAATAAGCTATCTGCCTTGGTGATATAGTCGAATCGATTAGCTCCTTTTAAGTAGATGTCGGTCACTTTTGAGTCAGCCGCAAGTTTTACTACAGAAGCACTGGCTTTTTTATCTTGAATCTGTTTCCAACCGTTTGAACCAGTACTTTCAAATCCTTTTTTATGTAGATAAAGCCCTTGCTTTAGGTAGCGTCCCTCGTATTTACCGACTTCAAAAGTTCCTTGACTTTCAATCAAATTTTTAATCTCCAGTGATCTGAAAAGTTTTCCAACCTTAATCACATCCCAACCGGAGCGATTGATGAGTAGCATATGTGGCTGCTTCAAGCTAATGAAACATTGATGAAAGCTCGAATCATTTAGATCGTTGTAGAGCTCCTCACAAGGAGTGCCAGCAAGTTCTTCCAAAGAACCAGGGAGGATCTCATTTTGTCTGTTGATGATCAATACTTCTTCGTCTTGTTCACCAAAGAGTGTTACAGGATCGAAGGAATTTGATACACCTAGCGTATCAAGGCTGAAAAATACGATCCAACCCACGCAGACAAGAATAAAAATACCAAGAATTACTTTTTTCATGCTTTAGTTATCCAATCAAAATTAAGGCTAATTGCCGCTTGGGATGAGCAGGTTGAAATGAATAATGAACAGCGATTTGTTTAATCAGAACAGACTTAACTGTTCGGCGGGTAAAAGAGTAAATGATTGTCTATGGTATTTGTTTGCGCCATGTTCTTTTATTGCTGCTCTATGTGCCTTTGTTGGATATCCCTTGTTTTTATTCCAGTCATACATCGGAAATTCTTCATGAATTTTCGACATATACTCGTCGCGATAGGTTTTGGCCAGAACGCTTGCCGCTGCAATTGAAAGATACTTTCCGTCGCCTTTTATAATACATTCGTGTGGGACATCTTCGTAAGGATTGAATCTATTACCATCGATGAGTAATAATTCAGGAATTTGGTTCAATTGGACTATAGACCGGTGCATTGCTGTGAAGCTTGCATTAAGAATATTGATCTCATCGATCTCCTCAGGCTGGACAAAACTAACACCATAACTCAGGGCTTCAGTTTCTATAATCGGACGCAAAAAGTCACGTTGTTTTTCGGTGAGTTTTTTCGAATCGTCGAGTAATTCATGCTTGAAATCAGGAGGTAGAATTACCGCAGCAGCAACTACAGGGCCTGCGAGGCAGCCCCTTCCGGCTTCGTCGCAGCCTGCTTCGATCCTTCCTTTGTATTTGTACGGTAATAATTTGGCCACGATCAAATTTGGCAAAAAAATTGTAGTTTAGTGATTGAAACAATACAACTACGTGCTAAAAAATCACGTCTAGCTAAAAAAGAAGTTATGAAAAAGTTTGTCTACACAATGTTCGCGGTTCTGTTTGTAACGTTCGCAACGCACGCACAAGAACCTGCTGAGCTGGCAGTTTCACAGGGAACTGAAGCGCTTGCCACTAGTAAGTCTTCAGGTGAATATACATTCACACTTCCTTCGAATGTGACGAAAGAGGATGTAGCGAAAAGCAGTAAATATTATACGCACTACTTCACAGTAGATTTTGATGCAAACGCACACGAAGCAAAGATCAACATGGTTGTGAATGAAGCGAAGAACAGATATGTTATCGTTCGTTTCTTGACTTCTTGCGGTGTCCGTTTTATCACTGTTGACGGAACAAACGTTTCAATCAGCGATTTCACATCGAAGTATTTACAATAGAAAATATTGAACAACAAAAAAGCCCTGACATCTGTCAGGGCTTTTTTTATATCTGTTGATCTTAGTAACAGTATTGATTTGCATCGATCAGTTTCTGAGAGATCAATTGCCGTGCTTCCTTCACGTTGTAAGGCTCAGTCTTAGTGAATCTCTTAAGACCCATCATCATCATTCTTAGCTCATCCCCTTCAGCAAAAGATACTAGAGCATCTTTACCTGCCTTGTTGATCTTATCAGCTGCATCAAAGAAGTAAGTCTTCACCATTGCAATTTGTTCCTGACAAGCTTCTTCACCATTCTTCTCAATCATTTGTTGAACGCGAAGTAATGTAGATTCAGCCATATATGTAATGATAGACATGTCAGCGATGTTCATTAGAACTTCTTGCTCTTTTGCCATCTGATCCATTAGCTTTTGAACCGCGGAACCAGCAACCATTAGAATCGTTTTCTTGAATCCAGTCAAGTATTTGAATTCGTTTCCAAGAACTCCTTCTGGCGCATCACCCATTTCAGGAATACTCATTAGTTCATTTGCAACAGCCATTGCCGGTCCCATTAGATCAAGCTCACCTTTAAGTGCTCTTCTTAGAACCATATCTACTGTTAATAGTCTGTTGATCTCATTCGTTCCTTCGAAGATTCTGTTGATACGTGCATCCCTGTATGCTTTTTCTACACGAGATTCTGCAGAGTAACCCATTCCTCCGTAGATCTGAACTGCTTCGTCAACTACATAATCAAGGCATTCAGAACCTGCCACTTTAAGGATTGCACACTCTGGAGCAAATTGCTCGATTCCTTTCAGCGTAGCTTCACCTTTAGACATACCCTCATCCATGTATCCTTTGATCGCGTCATCGATGTTCTGACCCGCACGGTATGTGGCAGATTCTGTCACGAATGCATCGATACATTGTTGTGCCAGTTTGTAACGGATTGCTCCATATTTAGAGATCGATCTTCCGAACTGTTCTCTTTCGTTTGCATATACTACAGAGTCTGTAATGGTCCCTTTCGCTCCGCCCAATACTCCCGCTGCTAGTTTAATACGACCGATATTCAGAATGTTTAAGGCGATCTTGAATCCGTTCTCTCTGTCTGATAGCATGTTCTCAACTGGAACCTTCACGTTGTTGAAGAATACCTGACGTGTTGATGATCCTTTAATACCCATTTTCTTTTCTTCCGGGTTCAAAGAGATGCCTTCAGAATCAGCCTCAACCAAGAATGCTGTAAGCTTCTCATCTTCATCGATCTTAGCGAACACAGTGAACAGGTTAGCGAACCCACCGTTCGTGATCCACATTTTTTGCCCGTTTAATACGTAATGCTTTCCGTCTTCAGTCAAAACAGCTTTCGTTTTTCCTGAGTTTGCATCGGATCCAGACCCCGGCTCTGTTAAACAGTAAGCTGCCTTCCATTCTCCTGAAGCAAGTTTTGGAATGTATTTCTGCTTTTGCTCTTCATTTCCGTAGTAGAGTAGTGGTAACGTTCCAATACCAGTGTGTGCTCCGTAGGCTACAGAGAAAGAGTGACCCGTTCCAAGATATTCAGTTGCAAGAAGTGATGTTTTGAAGTCAACACCCATTCCCCCTAGATCTTCAGGTACAGACAGTCCAAGTAATCCAAGTTCTCCTGCTTTTTCCATGATTGAAGGCATTAATCCTTCTTCCATTGAATCGATTCTTTCCAGGTGAGGAACAACTTCAGTGTTGATGAAGTCTTCACACATTTGAGCGATCATTTTTTGCTCTTCAGTCCAGTTCTCAGGGATAAAAATATCGTTCGCCTCAGTGTCGCGAATGATAAATTCTCCTCCTTTTATTGGTTTCATACTATAATGTTTGGTTAGTTTATAACATTTCAATTACACCGGCAGCACCTTGACCTGTTCCCACACACATGGTAACGACTCCGTACTTCTGGTTTCTTCTTTTTAATTCATTCATGATCTGTACAGACAATTTCGCTCCTGTACATCCCAGTGGGTGACCTAATGAGATCGCACCACCGTTTACGTTTACAATGTCTGGGTTTAGACCAGTTTCTCTGATCACCGCTAATGACTGAGAAGCAAAGGCTTCATTCAACTCAAACAAGTTGATGTCATTTAGTGTTAATCCCGCAGCGCTGATCGCTTTTGGAATAGCATCAACTGGTCCGATTCCCATGATGCGTGGCTCAACTCCTACAACGCTGTAAGAAGCGAGACGAGCAACCGGCTCAAGATTTAATTCTTTCACCATTTTCTCAGACATCACAAGTACAAATGCAGCACCGTCAGATGTTTGAGAGGCGTTACCTGCAGTTACAGAACCTTTCGCGTCGAATACTGGTCTAAGTCTGCCAAGTCCTTCCAATGTAGAAGTTCTTGGCCCTTCATCAGTATCAACAATATATTTTTTCTCTTGACGCTTTTCGTTTTCATCCAAGAAGATCTGTGTTACTTCGATCGGAACAATATCATCTTTGAATCGTCCTTCTTTGATCGCAGCGATTGCCTTTTCGTGGGAATGAAGTGCAAATCTGTCCTGGTCTTCACGTGAAACATTGTATTGCTGAGCCACAGCTTCTGCTGTAAGACCCATTCCCCAATACCATGTTGGATTTTCTTTACCTACCTTGTGGTTAGGTACGATTCTCCATCCACCCATCGCCATAACTGACATGGATTCGACTCCTCCTGCGATAATACAGTCGGCCATTCCACTTTCGATCTTGGCAGTTGCGATAGCGATCGTCTCCAATCCTGAAGAACAGTATCTGTTTACCGTCATTCCCGGAACCTTGTCAGTGTCAAGTCCCATCAATGAGATCATTCTACCAACATTTAGTCCTTGCTCAGCCTCTGGAGTAGCATTACCAACGATTACATCATCGATACGCTCTTTGTCCAATTGTGGAACTTCTTTCATGATGTGTTTGATCACATCTGCTGCAAGGTCATCCGGTCTGTAAAATCGGAAACCTCCCTTTCCTGCTTTTCCAACAGCAGTTCTATATCCTGTTACTATATAAGCTCTTCCCATAATTAGTTTCTTAAGATTTTACCTTTTTTGACCATGCTCTCAAGTCTTTCCAAAGTTTTGCGCTCAGCACAAAGCTCTACGAATGCTTTTCTTTCGAGGTCAAGAACATACTGCTCAGTTACTTTAGTGTTTTCTGAGAGGTCGCCACCGCAAAGAACGAATCCAAGTTTTTCTGAGATCAATGCATCATGCTCTGAAATATATCTTCCCGAAAGCATTGAATTGGCTCCTACGTAGACAATACCTAAACCTTCTTGTCCCATAACCGTGATATTCTTTTCTCTTTTTGGAGCTACATAACCTTTGTTGTGTAACGCAAGACACGCTTCTTTCGCTCTTGAAAGCTGGTGATCTCTACTTACAACAACTTCATCTGTACCTTCTCTTAAGTATCCAAGATCAAATGCTTCGTAAGCAGATGTGGCAACTTGTGCCTGCCCGATCGTTAAGAAACGTTCACGCATTTTGTTGATCTTGATATCTCCGGCGTAAAGCTCCTCAGATAGGCGCTTGGCGAACTCTTTCGTTCCACCACCACCTGGGATAAGTCCAACTCCGAACTCAACAAGTCCCATGTAAAGTTCAGCATGTGCAACAACTTTGTCAGCGTGCATTGAAAGCTCACATCCTCCACCAAGTGCAAGATTATGTGGTGCTACTACTACAGGAGTGTTCGAGTAGCGGATACGCATCATTGTGTCCTGGAACATTTTTACAGCGAAATTCAATTCATCGTAATCCTGTTCTACCGCCATCATGAAGATCATACCAACGTTTGCTCCAGCAGAGAAGTTTTGGCCTGTGTTTGAGATCACAAGTCCTTTGTATTCTGTCTCTGCTAGGTCAATGGCTTTATTAATACCTTCAATAACACCACCTCCGATCGTATTCATCTTCGTATGGAACTCGAGGTTGATCACTCCATCACCTAGATCTACGATCGTCGTGTCAGAGTTACCCCAAACCTTGTTCTCTTCGCGCAATGTGTCGAGCATCACAAGATCTTCAGTTCCTGGTATCGTTTTATACGATTTAGAAGGAATGTCATAATAAAGTCGCTGACCTTTCTCATTCTTGTAGAATGATGTACAACCTGCGGCCTTCATTTCTGTTACCCATTCAGCAACTTGTTTATTTTCCTTTCCGATCAGTTCAAGCCCTTTGTCAAGCCCGATTACATCCCATGTTTCGAATGGTCCAAGTTCCCAACCGAAACCAGCTTTCAAAGCATCGTCGATCTTATAGATATCATCTGTGATCTCTGGAATCCTGTTTGAAACGTAAGCCATCAACCCGCCGAATGCCTTTCTGTAGAATTCGCCTGCTTTATCCATTCCCATGAAGAGCATCTTCGTTCTTTTGTGAAGGTCTTCAATTGGCTTTGCCATTTCAAGCGTAGCGAACTTCGGTCTTGTTGAAGGTTTGTATTCTAATGTGTTCAGATCAAGCGCAAGAATCTGGCTCTTTCCGTTTTCGTCTTTCTCTTTCTTGTAGAACCCTTGCTGCGTCTTAGATCCTAACCAATTGTTCTCAACCATTTTTGAGATATAATCAGGTAGCTCGAACAAGTCTTTTTCTTCATCATTCGGACAGTTGTCTTTTAGTCCGTTTGCAACGTGAACAAGTGTATCAAGTCCTACCACATCACAAGTTCTGAATGTCGCAGATTTCGGTCTTCCTAAAACTGGTCCGGATAACTTATCCACCTCCTCAACAGTAAGTCCCATTTCCTTTACAATATGGAAAAGAGACATGATGGAATAAACTCCGACTCTGTTTGCGATGAATGCAGGCGTGTCTTTACAAAGAACCGTCTTTTTACCTAAGAATCTTTTTCCGTAGTCCATCATGAAGTCGACGATCGCAGGATCTGTTTCAGGACTAGGAATGATTTCCAACAACTGAAGATACCTAGGTGGGTTAAAGAAGTGTGTTCCGCAGAAGTGTTTTCTGAAGTCTTCGCTTCTTCCGTCCAGCATCATGTGGATCGGGATACCCGAAGTGTTTGTTGAGATAAGTGTTCCAGGTGTTCTGTACTTTTCAACATTTGCGAATACCTGATGTTTGATATCAAGTCGCTCGATTACCACTTCAATGATCCAGTCGCAGTCTTTGATCTTCGCCATGTCATCATCGAAGTTTCCTGTTTCGATTCTTGAAGCGAACGACTTACGGTAGATCGGAGAAGGGTTTGATTTCAATGCGAACTGCAGTGAATCGTTAACGATCTTGTTTCTAAATGCCTTTGATTCAGTGGTTAGGCCTTTTTTCTCATCTTCAGGTGATAGTTCTCGCGGCACTATATCCAGCAATAATACCTCGCAGCCAATATTTGCAAAATGGCAAGCGATGCGAGAGCCCATTACTCCTGAACCTAGGACAGCGACCTTTTTGATGTGTCTGTTCATGATTATTTAATTATTGAGTTCTTTATCTAATAGTGTGTCAAGACGTTCTGCTACCTCGAAAAATGTAGCAAGTTTTCCTTTCGGGATAGTATCCATGATCGATTCATGAAAACCTACGACCACGTCTCGGGCCATACGTCTTTTTTCCAATCCTTCTTCTGTAAGAAAGACTAATACTTTTCTTTTGTCATGCTTGTCCGCAACACGCTTGATCAAACCTTTATCTTCCATTGTTTTGATGGTTCTGGAAAGACTCGTTGGCTCCATTCCCATTTTTGGACCAAGCTGTGTACTTGGTGTTCCTTCTTTTTCAATGTTCAATAAAATGTATCCGATAGAACCGGTAAGTTCTTGCTCTGCAGCCTTTTGATTATATAGTCTCGAGATCTTGTGCCATAGGTGTCTCAGCACGAAATCTACCATATACTTTTTCTCCTCTTTCCTACTCATGTGAACAGCTTAATTTTTTTAGCCGCCTAAAAGTAGGAAAAATAATCTATGCTCGCATAGTAAAATGAAAGAAAAAAATAGATTACCAGATTTCTGCGGAAATATGTACAGTTCCTTTGAATCTTGAGATCTCTGTTCCGTCCGTCTTTTTGATGCTTACGCTGTAGATTCCAATCGTCTTTCTTCTGCTTATTTCATTGCAGGTAATTATAAGCATGTCATTCAGTTCAACCTTTCTCAGGTGAGAGATAGATGTCTCGATGCTCATACATTTGTTTCCATAGCTGTTCGCGGCGAAAGCGAGCGCAGAATCTGAAAGGGAATAGGATATCCCACCATGCAAGATTTGGAATCCATTCAGCATGTGCTCATGAACTGTACAGTTGAGCTGACAATGCCCTTTTTCTAACGCGATAACTTCGATGCCCATCCATTGACTAAAGGCATCATTCTCCATCATGAGTTCAACGATCTCTTCCGGTGACTTCATCTTATTTAATAGCTCTGGATAGTAGTGTGATTGTAGCTAAAGAAACGATAAATAGCTGAGTAGCTGTGTCATCATTTAAGGTTGTACCGTCTTCGTCTGGTGTGCTGATCTCAGAAACCATGAATCTGAACAATTCCGGTTGGTCGCAGAATTCATCGACGATATCTTCATCATCCTTATCAAAATACTGGTCAAGCATTTCGAAGAATGGTTCCTCGAATTCATCGATCATATCATCAGTTACGGCACTCAACTGTGCACCTTCTTGAACGAAAGCTTCATTTAGCAAGCAGAAATAGTAGATCAGTAATCCCTCGAGCTCGGGGTTTTGATACTCCACAGCCGCCGACATGATGTATCCTAAAAGAGTCTGTTGCCCAAGTGCATACGTTTCTGCAATTCGCTCTAGTCCGTCATCATTCAGGTTGTCTATTTTATTAATAGCCTTTTCAATACTGGCAACTGATATCTGTTTCATACGATCGATTTCGGCAAAGGTAGATTTAATTTTTCGAATCCTATTTTCTTGTTTGCGATGATTATCTTTGGGAAAACGTGA
>JBMSGX010000055.1:0-11643 GCA_049416285.1 Crocinitomicaceae bacterium
ATCTTATTTCTTGTTCTTGGGTGCAATGGAAGCACAATCTTTAAGCCGTACTTTTCGCAGACATCCAAAAATGATCGAAAGATCTGCTCTAAATTTTCCGGTATATCTGTATTCGAGTCACGATGCACAGTTGCAAGGATATATTTCTCCTCTTCAACGCCAAGCTCAGCATATAATTCACTTGCCCCCTCAACCGAAGAAGCAAAATGCAAACTGTTATCGTACATGATATCCCCACAGTGATAGACGAATGGATTATCTGGGGAAGCATTCCCGCTATTACCAAGGTCAAACCCCTCATTCTTTAGATTCTTCAAACCGCTCTCTGTTGGCGTAAAAAGCAAAGTTGACATGTGATCACAAGCGATCCTGTTCACCTCCTCCGGCATACGTTTATTGAATGATCTTAATCCTGCTTCTATATGGATCACTGGAATATGGATCTTAATTGCTGCCAATGCACCAGCAATTGTTGAATTTGTATCTCCATAAACAACGATCGCATCCGGCTGCTCCTTCACATAGATCTCTTCAAGCCCTTCCAGCATTTTCGCCGTTTGAGCGCCATGCGAACCACTACCCACATGCAAGTTATAATCCGGCAATGGGATCATCATCTCTTCAAAAAAGACCTTGGACATATTTTCGTCGTAATGCTGACCTGTATGAACGATCTTCTCTGTTAATTTATCTGCAAACTTATTTTTGATAGCCCTACTGATCGCAGATGATTTAATTATCTGTGGCCTAGCCCCTACGATCGTAATTATTTTCTTCAATTCTTAATGTTTTTAGATTAATCCTTCATCGGCGAAACTAAGGTAACCATTATCAGAAATAATCAAGTGATCTAGCACTTGAAAACCGACCATTTCACCGAACTCTTTTAGTTTTTTCGTCAAATTCAGATCAGCCTGACTCGGCTTTAAATTACCGCTAGGATGATTATGCGCAAGAATTAAGGCAGATGATTCTTTAAGAAGCGCCTTGCGGTAAATGATCTTACCATCCGCTACCGTTCCAGATAAGCCTCCAGATGAGATCTGTTCTACTGAAAGTACTCTGTTACCGCGATTCAAAAGGATCACATAAAACTCTTCATGCCTCAACCCGGAAAGATATCTCTTCACTAAACCATAAGCATCATGCGATGATCTAACTGTTTTTATTTCCGCTTCATGCATGGAAGTCACTCTTCTAGACAGCTCAAAAAGTGACAATAATTTAGTAGCCTTTGCTTGTCCAATCCCCTTGACCTGTTGTAATTCTTCAAAATTTAATTTGGATAAACTTAAAAGTCCCGAAGAATCTGAACCGAGCAATTTACGACCTAACTCGACAGCATTCATTTGTCTCGTGCCTGATCCTAAAATTACTGCGAGGAGCTCAGAATCTGTTAATTTACGAACGCCCTGGCTGAGCATTTTTTCCCTCGGGCGATCATACATTGCCCAATTTGTAATATTTTTCATTCGGTAAAAAGTAGGTTAAGATTAATTAAGTTAGCGAAAATTATTCGTTGTGGATTCATTAACTCAAATAGTTCTCGGAGCATCCGTTGCTGAAGCATGTGGAGGCAAAAAACTCGGCAATAAAGCTGCTTTATGGGGTGCGATCGCAGGAACTATTCCCGACCTAGATGTTTTTATTCGAGCATACAATGATCCCATTCATGGAGCACTCATGCATAGAGGATTCAGTCATTCCATATTGTTCGCAATACTGGTAGGACCACTTCTCGGATATCTAATTTACAGGATCTACAGACGTAAGCATGAGCTAAAAACTTGGATGTGGGTCGCTTTCATGGCAATAGTGACACATCCCATGCTGGATATTTTCACCAGTTATGGAACACAGTTTTTCTGGCCATTCGAATGGAGAGTTACGTTTAATAGCGTCTTTGTCATTGACCCACTTTACACGCTTCCTTTCGGCTTTCTTTTGTTAGCTTCATTAATCATAAAAAGAAACATATCACTGCGTCGCAAACTGAACAATGCAGGCTTGATATATTCGGGACTTTACCTGTTATGGTGCGTTGCAGTAAAACTTACCATTCTGAACAATACTCCGACTTATTTCAAAGATTACAAGATCGATCAATCTAAAACCGTTGTGAATGCGATGCCATTCACTTCATTTTACTGGATGATCATCACAGAATCAAATACTTCTAATTACATCGGTTACAAGTCTATTTTCTATCCGTTCAATAAAAACGAGATTGATACTTTGACTAAAAACCATTCGCTATTGGCAGAGATCGAAAACAAGAATAAAGCATGGGTTCAAACACTTCAATTCATGACAAAAAACTGCTATACAGTTGTTAAGCGTGATGACTCATTAGAGGTTTATGATCTTAAGTTTGGATTGGCGTCTCAATTCACAAACCCAAAAATCGCATCTCCAGTGCGGGGATACGGTCTTGTTATTGACAATGGTATTGTGAACAAAACATACATAACACGTCCAAATGACATATGGTCAAAGGTTAACTTTGGTAGATACATCAATAAAATTTTCGATGATGATAAGAGCCCAGCTCCTACTTTTAACCCTGCTCGCTTTTAGCTGCTCACATACAAGTAATGCTGAGCAAGAAGACTCAAATCAAATTGTTCAAACTCCACCGGATACGGTTATCGATATTCATTCTTATTACAAAGAGCAAGCAGTCGTTCAAGCAAAGGTTGACAGTGTATTCAACTCAATGAGCAACAGTGATCGTGTAGCACAACTCATCATGCCGGCAGTTGGTCCGTATGGACAAGAAAAATCTACCATAGATGAATTGATCAACGAAGGAAAAATTGGGGGATTACTCTTATTGAATGGTACAAAAGACCAGTTTACTGAATGGGTAAAAGAGTTCGAACTGAAGAATAAAGAGCTTGGCAAGCTGCCTTTCTTATACTCTGCAGACGCAGAGCCTACCCTTGTAAATCGAAAAATAAAAGGTACGAAACCTGTAAGCAAGGCTGTAGACATTAACACTGAGGAAGATGCCCGTAAATCAGCTGAAATGATCTCAGCTGAATTAAATGCGATCGGAATTAACTACAACTTCGCGCCTGTAGTTGACCTTGGAGGTAATGCGACAGTTGGTTATCGTGGATTTGGAAAGAATCCTGAGAACATTATTCCTTTTTCAAATGTATTTATCGAGGAAACGCAAGCCAGAAATATCATTGCTACGGCAAAACACTTTCCCGGACATGGCCTGGTATCAGGTGACACACACAAATCCCTGCAAGTTATCGATGGAGAATTGAAAGAATTAAAATACTATCCTCCACTAATTGAAAACAATGTATTATCGATCATGGTAGCACACATTGCCGTGCAAAACAATACGGAATTCAATACGAACGGAATGCCTGCAACAACCTCGCATAAGATCGTTACCGAACTTCTAAGAGATAGCCTTGGCTTTGAAGGTCTCATCGTTACTGATGCTATGAACATGGGAGGTGTAGCGAAGGTAAAGGATGCATCATTATTAGCTATAAAAGCAGGATGTGACATCATACTAATGCCTTTAGACGCAAGAAAATCGCACGAAAGGCTACTTAATCAGTATGAAACTGATGATTCAGTAAGATCGCGCGTTGACGAATCTGCGAAACGCGTGATCCGAATGAAAGTCTGCCTTGGATTGATCGATTAATTCTAAAGAAGAATCTTTCCTTAACTTTGAAAGAATGCAAACGAAGCGATTATCGCATATCATTGAAAAATTTGAAACTACTACTCTCAAGGAGATGGATAGCGTAAAATTGATGAATCGAGTTGACACTAAGTTTGTGTTAAGCTTCGATGAATTGCAAATGATATTACCGGAGCTAATAGAGGATTACAAGATCTTGGAAGTTAATGGACACCGGATGTCAACCTATGAAAGTGTTTACTTTGACAAACCTAATTACAAACTCTACCTGGACCATCATCAAAATAAGCAAGATCGTTACAAGGTAAGGTTCAGAGAGTATTTAGAATCAAACCTTTCATTTTTGGAGGTGAAACATAAATCCAAAGGAAGAACTGATAAACGCAGAGTTGTCGTAGATTCTGTTAAACAGCGTTTAAGCGAGGAGGATAAGTCCTTTATCGCCACGACAGGATTGGACCCAAAAGAACTGAGTTTGGTACTTAAAAACTCATTTGTGCGTATCACGCTAGTAGGAAAACATGATAATGAACGTTTGACATTCGACCTTGATCTGAGCTTCGAAAAAGACGGTAAGACAGTGAAGATGGACGACATTGTTATTGCCGAACTCAAACAGGAAAACCTTAACAGAAACTCTGCATTTTATCAACACGCAAAAATGCACTTGATTCGCCCTTTCAGAGTGAGTAAATACTGTATTGGACTCATTCAACTACTTGGAAAAGAGAATATTAAATACAACCGCTTCAAGAAGAAGCTACTCAAAATAGACAAACTACAAGACTATGCTGCTTAACCTCGCATTACCTCTTAAATCTATAGAAGATATTCTGAACATTGAAATGTTCGATGACGATATTTACAAACTGGCGTTTCGCTTGGTTATCAACGTCATTTTCATGACGATAATTATTCGTTATCTCTACTATCCGATCACAAAAAGAAAGGATTACCTTTTCACCTACTATTTGATCGGGATTATCACCTTTTTCTTATGTTTTGGGTTGAAAAAGCTGGAGATCGATACAGGAATGGGACTCGGTCTGTTCGCAATATTTGGAATCATACGATACAGAACTGACGCAATCGAGATCAAGGAAATGACATATCTGTTCCTGATCATTGGGATCTCAGTAACCAATGCACTAGCTTCAAGCAAGATAAGCATCCTTGAAATGGCGTTGATCAACTTCAGTGTTGTAGGAATCACTTATGGTTTGGAGTACCTTTGGCTTCTTAAACATGAGACTAGAAAAACGATCATTTACGAGAAGATCGATCTCATTCGACCAGAGCATTATGACGAAATGAAAGCTGATCTTGAAAATAGAACTGGTTTAGCTATTAACCGTTTTGACATTGGAAAGATCGATTTCTTGAATGACACTGCGCAAGTGCGTATTTACTATTACGACGACGAACAAGCATTCTCAGATTACCACAACGAAAATTAAAATGAACCAACTCAGGCTATTACTCCTTCCATTCTCGTGGATCTATGGGGGTATTATGGCCTTAAGAAATAAATTTTACGATTGGGGATTATTCAAATCTTATCAGATTCCGGTTCCTTCGATCTGCGTTGGAAACCTGTCTGTAGGAGGAACTGGGAAGACACCGCATGTAGAGCTAATAGCTTCTTGGTTAATTGCCGAGTCTAAAAATGTCGCTATCCTGAGTCGAGGCTATGGTCGATCAACTAAGGGATTACTTGAGGTTACAAAAGAGTTGACAGCAGTCTCATGTGGAGACGAACCCCTACAGTATAAAACGAAATTCAAAGAAAAGGCTGTAGTCGTTGTCTGCGAAGATCGCCAAAAGGGAGTTGAATATATCCTTGAGAAATATCCAAACACGGATGTAATCCTTCTTGATGATGCCTTTCAACATCGAAAGGTAAAATGCGGCATCAATCTTCTAATCACGCCTTACACTTCTCCATTTTCAAAAGACTTTGTCCTTCCTGCAGGTAATTTAAGGGAATTCAGATCAGGAAGAAAACGAGCGGATAGCATTATCGTTTCAAAGTGTCCTACAAACCTTTCTCAAGAACAAATTGACACATTAACAAACAGTCTTAATTTTGACCCTGAAAGAATCTGTTTTAGCAGTATCAATTATGATTCCATTGTTTCACTCAAAAATGAGAATTATGACAGCTTCGACAAAGCGCTCGTTGTAACAGGCATCGGAAATCCGAAACCATTCGTTCACCGAGTAGCACAATCAAAAGAAGTAGCTCACTTAAACTTCGGCGATCATCATGCATTTAACTCAAGTGATATCAAGCAAATTCATCAAAAAATTGATACTTTTGCCAACGGTCTTTGTGCCGTCATTACTACAGAAAAGGACTACATGCGGCTCAAAAATGAGAAGCTAAATGCGTTCAGTCATGGAACTTGGTTCTACTGGCCAATTCGCATTAGCATGAGAGAAGAAGAAAAATTGAAACAATACATTTTGGATTATGTTGGATAAAATCAAAGAAACTACAGAATATATTAACTCCAGAACAGAGGTCAAACCAACAGTTGGAATCATTTTGGGAACAGGTCTAGGTGGTCTTGTTAAAGAGATCGAGATCATTGATGAAGTACCTTACGAGGAGATTCCAAATTTCCCTGTATCGACTGTTAAAAGTCACTCAGGAAAGTTGATCTTCGGCACGCTTGGAGGAAAACAGGTTGTTGCAATGCAAGGTCGTTTTCACTTCTACGAGGGTTATACGATGAAAGAAGTTACTTTCCCTGTTCGGGTGATGAAGTTCTTAGGGATTGAAAAACTTTTTGTGAGTAACGCTTCAGGAGGAGTTAACCCTGATTACGAAATTGGAGAGATCATGATCCAGGATGATCATATCAACTTATTCCCTGCTCACCCGTTAATTGGTAAAAACATTGATGAACTGGGACCAAGATTCCCTGACATGTCTGAGCCTTACGATCAGCGTATGATCAAACTTGCAGTGGAAATCGCTGAGGAGAATAATATTCGTGTTGCTGTTGGAACTTATGCTGGACTAACTGGACCAACACTGGAAACACCGGCAGAATACAAATACGTTCGTATCATTGGAGCAGATGCAGTAGGAATGTCAACTGTACCTGAAGTGATCGTAGCGCGTCATATGGAAATCCCGTGCTTCGCTATTTCCATCATCACTGACCTTGGAGTTCCTGGTAAGATCCAGGAAACAAGTGTTGAAGACGTTATTGAAGTGGCAAACAAACAAGAGCCGAAGATGACCTTGATCATGAAAGAATTGATCTCTAGAGCATAATACCCTCATGGAAGAAACTATTAGAAATAAATACGAGGCAGTTATTGGATTGGAAGTGCATGCGCAAATGCTCACTAAATCCAAAGCATATTCAAATGACATCAATGAGTTTGGTGCATCTCCGAATACAAATGTGAGTGTAATAACACTTGGACACCCTGGAACACTACCAGTGATGAACAAGAAAACCATTGAATACGCTATTAAACTTGGAATTGCCTGCAACGCGAACATCGCTGAAGAGCAACATTTTGCAAGAAAGAATTATTTCTACCCAGATCTTCCTAAAGGATATCAGATAACACAGGATACAACTCCAATTTGTACAGGAGGTCATATTACGATCAACCTGGAAGACGGAAGTGAGAAAAATATTGGTTTAACAAGAATCCACATGGAAGAGGATGCTGGAAAAAGCATTCACGATGTCGATGTTTACGATACACTTGTCGACTTAAACCGTGCCGGTGTACCTCTCTTGGAAATCGTATCGGAACCGGATATTCGCAGCTCTCAGGAAGCTTACAACTACTTAACTGAAGTGCGTAAGCTAGTACGTTACCTGGATATTTGTGACGGAAACATGGAGGAAGGATCACTACGCTGTGACGCCAATATATCCGTAATGTTAAAGGGTTCTGATACTTTTGGAACCAAAGTGGAAGTTAAGAACATGAACTCGATTCGAAACGTTCAAAAGGCGATCGAATTTGAAATTCAAAGACAAATAGAAGCAGTAGAAAAAGGCGAGCCTATATCTCAGGAAACACGTTCTTTCGACGCATTGAAAAATGTTACGATCTCTATGCGTACAAAGGAAGCAGCAATGGATTACCGCTATTTCCCTGAACCGGACTTAACGCCAATAACAGTTACGGAACAAGACATTGCTGTTGTTAGGGCTGAAATGCCAGCATTGCCAAGAGAGCTGTTCAAAAAGTACATCAGTGAGTATGGTTTATCAGAATATGACGCGTACAACCTTACAGATAATAAAGACATTGCCTTATTCTACGAATCACTTGTAAGCAAGACCTCAAATTACAAGGCCGCAGCGAACTGGATCATGGGAGATGTAAAATCTTACCTGAATCAGCAAGGACTTGAGATCGGAGACTTCCCTATTTCCGTAGATAACTTGTCGAACTTGATAAAGATCATCGATGAAGGAAAGATTTCATCTTCGGTAGCCTCACAAAAGATATTCCCTGAGATGGTGAAATCGAGTGATAAATCTCCACTTGAGATTGCCGAGGCGCTCAATTTGATCCAGGAATCTGATCAAGGAGCCATCATGGATTATATTTCTGCCGTGATCGAGCAACACCCTGATGAAGTAGAACGTTATAGAAACGGAGAAAAGCAATTGGTAGGGTTCTTCATGGGACAACTGATGCGAATCTCAAAAGGTAAAGCGGATCCTAAAGCTGCGAATAAGCTGATGCGCGACACATTGGAAAACTCATGAAAAAAATAACACTCATAGCTCTTCTCTTCTTTGTTGCCGCCTGTGGCAGTGATAATGAAGTTGAGAACACAAATGAATCCCAAGAAACTACAGATACAACGAACACCGCCAACTTCACCTTGAGCGGGACTGTATCCGGAGCTGCTGATCAAGTGCTCTATATTGAAGCTGCTACTAATCGCGGTATCATGCTTATAGGAAAAGGCGCTTCAGATGCAAATGGAGCTTTTTCTATTTCAGCGAACATTCAAGGTTATGGAGAATATTATCTTCGAATGGGCGAATCGAATGAAAATGTTGTCCCAATGGTTTTAGTTCCCGGGGACAATATCAATTTCACAAGTAATGCAAATTCATTCATCGATTCAGCGAAATTCTCGGGGACATCCTGGAGTGAAACAGCTACAGAATTCATCCCGGTATACCAGGCTTATTCAAAAGAAGTACAAAACTTACGTACTTCTATGGCTGCTAAGAGTGAACTAGACCAATTGGAAGCTTCAATCCGCATCAAAAAACCAGTTGAAACTTTCGCTTTCGAGCAAATGGCGAATGATCCGGCAAACCCATATAATTTGATATTATTCAAGATCGCTGGACCAACATTTGACAACTTTATTGGATGGGATGCTGCCAATGTGCCATTATTCGGTGATGTATACAGCGCTTTAGAAAAGCAACACCCTAACTCCCCTATCATTCGTGCTATGGGCATGCAAGTGCAGCAAATGAAAGAGATGGAATCTGTGGTGAACGGAGAAATGGAAGCACCAGAGATATCGCTTCCAAACCCACAAGGAAAAGAAATGAAACTTTCTGATCTGAGAGGAAAATATGTACTTGTTGACTTCTGGGCTTCATGGTGTGGACCGTGTAGAAGAGAGAATCCAAATGTTAAACGCATATACAACACCTACAAAAATAAAGGGTTTACAATATTTAGTGTTTCTCTAGATGAGAACCCTGAGCATTGGAAGATCGCCATTGAAAAAGACGGTCTTAACTGGCCGTATCACGTTAGTGACCTGAAAAGATGGCAATCCCCACTACCTCAGATCTATGGATTTGATGGCATTCCTTATACTGTTCTTGTAAACAAAGAAGGCAAGATCATTGCTAAAGGACTTCGAGGGGCAACTTTGGAATGGAAATTGAAGGAGCTCCTATAAAATTGAACAACTGATATGATAAAAAGATTTTTTACGGCCTTAATTCTGACAGCTTCAATCTCACAGATCAATGCACAGATCTCCGTGAGTGTAGAAGGTAGTATTTTCAATACTGATGCAGATTCGGTGCACCTTTCACAATACTTCGGCAATTTCTACAAAGACTTTCACGGAACTGATCTAGGTAAAAACGGAGAGTTCGTATTCGAAGATGTGAAATTGGACAACCCTGATTATTACGTTCTCAGATTTGGAAAAAGCCATATCAACGTTATTCTGCGAGATAGCTCGGATATTAAAGTGTATGCAGACGGAAAACAATCAACAAAACACGTTAATTACGTGGGGTCTGATGAATCAGCACAAATGAATGAATTTCTTCACGTTCTTGACAGATGGCAAAAGAAGATCGATTCTGCCAATACCGTATTGAAGGCAGACCCAACGCAAAGAGAAAACATCAATCGTGAAATGGGCAACGAACAGGCGCTGTTCAGAAGTAAACAACAAAATTTTGCCCGAAACAATCAGAATTCAGCTGCCCTACTCCCGTTGCTTTCAACAATCAATCCGGAACAGGATTTTGCCTCTTACGAAGCGATTGTAAAGCAATTGAATAACAGCTTTGGAGAAGCTCCAACAATTCAGGAGATCAACAAAGGGTATCAGGCGCTTTTACAACAGCGTTACGCAAATGACCCTCTTGCCCCTGGAAAGGAAGCTCCTGATTTTGAGGAGCAAATGCCAGATGGTAAAATGATGAAGCTGTCAGACTTAAGAGGAAAAGTTGTTCTTCTTGACTTCTGGGCATCATGGTGTGGTCCATGTAGAAGAGAGAATCCAAATGTAGTTGCGGCATACAACAAGTATAAGGACGATGGATTTACAGTAATGAGCGTGTCACTAGACAAATCAAAGCAAAACTGGTTAAAAGCGATAGAATCGGATGGTTTGATCTGGCCTAACCATGTTAGTGATCTAAAACATTGGTCATCAAAAGCAGCTGCATTGTATGGCGTTCGTGGAATTCCTTTTACCGTGCTAATCGACGCAGAAGGAAAGATCATTCGCACAAAGATAAGAGGAGCAGCTTTAGAGGAAGAACTTAATAAGATCTTCGGTCACTAGTTCATGTCTGAATCAGCCAAAAAGATCTATTTCGCTTCCGATTTTCACCTCGGAGCTCCTACCAGGGAAACAAGCCTGACCAGGGAGAAAAAGATCGTAGACTGGCTTGATCACGTATCAAAAGATGCTTCTGAGATCTATCTTGTAGGAGATATCTTCGATTTCTGGTTCGAATACAAACGTGCCATTCCAAAAGGCTTCGTTAGACTACAGGGTAAAATTGCAGAACTAACGGACAGTGGAATCAAAATTCATGTCTTCACGGGGAATCACGATATGTGGATCTTCGATTATCTTCCTACAGAACTTGGAGTTCAACTGTACAGAGAGCCAGTAATTCGAGAATATTTTGGAAAATCATTCTACATTGGACATGGAGATGGATTAGGCCCTGGAGACAGAGGTTACAAAATTCTTAAAAAGATCTTTGCCAATAAATTCTGTCAATGGTGTTTCGAGCGCCTCCACCCTAACTTTGGGATTTGGTTAGCGGATACTTCCTCTAAAACTAGCAGAGCTAAAAGCGGTGAAGCAGATAGAGAGTTTCTTGGAGAAGAGAATGAATGGCTCGTTCAATACTGTAAAGACGTTCTTAAAGAAAATCATTTCGATTATTTCATTTTTGGTCACCGCCACTTACCAATGGAAATACAGGTTGGAGAAAATAGCACGTACTTTAACTTAGGTGAATGGCTCAATTATTGCACTTATCTTGAAGTCAGTTCGGACTCAATTGAGTTAAAGAGCTGGAACGAGTTTAACTACTGATCTTTGCAGCCTTCGATTCAACTCTAATCATTTTGTATAGGGCTAAAAGGAGTTTTACGTTGAAGAAAAAACGTACTCTATTGAATTTTAACCTTTCTTTTTTATGACTATTATCATTTTATGGTCATTAACCTAATGACTATATTGCGAT
>JBMSGX010000056.1:0-11553 GCA_049416285.1 Crocinitomicaceae bacterium
CAACCTCCTTTATTTCCCATGTCCACTAAAATTGGAGAGAAAATATTCGATAAAGCAAAAGAAGCTGTTCTCGAAACTCTTGATGCAATGTTTGGAACACAGTAATGGATCACACCGTGCTCAGTAAATGTTGGATGATCATGATTTGTCACACGCGATGTTTCAAAACAACCTCCCTGATCAATGCTGATATCAACTATCACTGAACCTGGTTTCATATTCTGAACCATTTCCTCAGTAACAACACAAGGTGTTCGGCCAAGCGGCGCTCTTAATGCACCGATCACAACATCGGCGCGCATAAGTGCTTTCGCTAAAACCTTTGGTTGTATAACGGAAGTGTAAACTCTGCTTCCGATATCATTTTGCAATCGTCTCAACTTATAGAGCGAATCATCAAACACTTTTACTGAAGCACCTAACCCGAGTGCCGAGCGAGTAGCATATTCTCCTACGGTTCCGGCCCCTAGAACGACAACTTCCGTTGGCTGAACTCCGGCAATACCGCCGAGCATCATCCCTTTTCCGTTGTTAAAACAAGACAATAGCTCGCCTGCAACTAGAATCGAAGTAGTTCCTGCAATTTCACCCATAGTTCTAACTACTGAGAATACACCGCCTTGATCACTTATGTAATCCCAAGCAATCGCAGTGACTTTCTTATCACTTAGTTTTTGAAGGATCTTTTTTGGTTGAATTGAAATCTGTAACGCAGAAATAACCGTTTGGCCACCTGGAAGAAGATCAACCTCTTCATCCACCAATGGCGCTACTTTAAAAATGATATCACATTTAAAGATATCTTCTCTGTTGTGACAAATCTCGGCACCTGCCTCACTGTAATCACGGTCTGTGAAATTGGAACCATCGCCGGCATTCGTTTCCACCTTTACCCGGTGTCCATTAGCCACAAGGACGGAAACAGTTTCAGGAACCAACGCCACTCTTCGTTCTTGATACGATGTTTCTTTGGGGATTCCAATGAATAAACTGCCTTTCTTTTTGGCGATTTCTAACATCTCCTCTTTCGGCAACAAGCTACCTTGCGCCATGAGATGTTTCAGCAATTCCGGATCTGTGATCATTTATCTATAGTTAGTGTGCGGCTTCCGTCTTCGTTCACACTAATATACGACCAAATCGTATTATGTGGCAATAGATCTCTAACTTTTTCAGGCCATTCGATGAAACAGATGTCATCACCGTATACCATTTCTTCTATTCCGATATCTAATGCTTCAGTCTCATCTTCGATACGGTAAAGATCAAAATGATAAATCTTACCGTACATTTCACTGTCGTAAACATTCACAAGGGAATATGTCGGAGAGCCTTCTGCTTCCCTCACTCCCATTGCTTTTAACAAACCTAGAATAAATGTAGTTTTTCCAGCACCCATCTGCGCATCAAACGCAAATATTTTACGATGTCCTACTTCGTTAAGAAACTCAACAGCAACTTTGGGAATATCCTCTACCGATGAGATGTGTAATTTGATCATTTCGCCTTTAGTTCTATGTAAGGAATTAAAACTTCCTCCAAAGATACACCTCCATGTTGAAATGTGTTGTTGTAGTAGTTCACGTAATAATTATAGTTGTTCGGATACACGAAATAATCATCCTCCATTGTGAACACAAAACTTGAGCTGAAGCTTGACTTCGGCAAAAAAGCATCTTGAGGATCTTTCACTTCGAAAACCTCTTTCTCGTTATATGTTAGATTCTTACCAACTTTATAACGCAAGTTTGTATTCGTACTTTTCTGTCCAATTATCTTTACTGGATTACTTACCCTCACTGTTCCATGGTCGGTAGTGATAATAAGCCTTCTGCCCGCTTCGGCAATCTTCTTTAAAATATCCTGTAAAGGGCTGTGCTCGAACCAAGAAATAGTTAAAGAACGATACGCCGCCTCATCGTCTGCAAGTTCTCTGATAACTTCCATTTCCGTTCTCGCATGGGAAAGCATATCAACAAAATTATATACGATCACATTCAATTCATTGTTCAGCAACTGATTGAAGTTATCTACGAGTTTTTTACCTGCATTTAAATTCGTGATCTTATTGTATGACCATTTAACGTTTTTACCAAGACGCTTGAGATTATGTTCAAGCAACTCGCTCTCATGATTGTTCTTTCCTCCTTCATCATCCTCTCCAACCCAGAGATTCGGGTACTTCTTCTCTATCTCTGAAGGCATCAATCCGGCAAAAAATGCATTTCTAGCATATTGGGTTGCCGTGGGCAGGATTGAAAAAATAATCTCCTCATTGTCGACAGTGAAATATTTAGAAATGATGGGGCGCAAGACTTTCCATTGATCGTATCGCAAGTTATCAATCACTAAAACAAAGGGTTTTTGTTCTAATTGCGGACTAATTCTATCCTTAAAAAGGGTATGGATCATTTGTGGACTTTCATCAACGCCGTTCAACCAATTCAGATAATTATCTTCAATAAAGCGACAGAATTGCTTATTTGCCTCTTTCTTTTGCATTGAAAGAATTTCAGTCATACCGCTGTCCTCAACATTTTCCAACTCCAGCTCCCAGTATACCAGTTGGTCATATACTTCCAACCACTCGTCAGAATCCAATCTGGAATTCAACTTCATACCAAGCTCTCTAAATTCCTGCTGATAATCTGAATTCGTTTTCTGAGAAACCAACTTGTTCTTATCAAGGTTCTTCTTGATGGATAGTAAGATCTGATTAGGATTAACCGGTTTAATAAGGTAATCAGCAATATTACTTCCGATCGCCTCTTCCATGATATATTCCTCTTCACTCTTTGTTATCATCACCACAGGGATCTGCGGACGGATCTTCTTAATTCTTGTCAAAGCTTCCAAACCCGTTATACCCGGCATATTCTCATCAAGGAAAATAATATCAAAGGTTTCTTCAGAGCATTTTTCAACCGCAGAAGTTCCATTGTTCACAGAAACGACTTCGTAGCCTTTTGATTCCAGAAAAATAATATGTGGTTTTAAGAGGTCTATTTCGTCATCTGCCCAAAGGATCTTTACTTGCATCTACGGTTATTTTTTTAGATTTGACAATAATTTTTAAATGTATTCAATTGCAATCAAAACTCAATACGAATAACAAGAAGAAAATAATAAACGACCCGGTTTACGGTTTTATTTCAATTCCGAAGGAGATAATTTTTGACGTAATTGAGCACCCTTATTTTCAACGACTAAGACGCATCAAACAACTTGGTTTAACGGACCTTGTTTATCCAGGTGCACTACATACACGATTCCATCATGTAATTGGAGCTACACACTTGATGACCAAGGCAATAGCAACCATAAGAAGAAAAGGTCATGAAGTAACGGAAGAAGAAGAAAAGGCTGTTTTACTTGCCATCCTCTTGCATGATATCGGACACGGACCATTCAGCCATGCCCTTGAACATGATATTGTTTCAGGAGTTAGTCACGAGGCTATATCCGGATTCTTCATTGAACGACTAAGCGAAGAGCTCGACGGAGAACTGGATCTTACATTAGAGATCTTCCAAAACACGTATCACAAGCCATTCTTACACCAACTGGTATCAAGTCAGTTAGATATGGACCGCATGGATTACCTCAATAGAGACAGCTTCTACACAGGAGTAAGTGAGGGTGTAATTGGAAGTGACCGTATCATCGAAATGCTCGATGTCAAAGATGGACATTTAGTACTTGAGCAGAAGGGGATTTACTCAATCGAAAAGTTCATTGTTGCGCGCCGCCTGATGTATTGGCAGGTGTACTTGCACAAAACTGTGGTTGCAGCTGAGTTCATGCTGATCCACACTCTACGTAGAGCAAAGGAATTGGTCCAAAATGGGGAAGAATTGTTTGCTAGTCCTTCATTACTGTACTTCTTAAAGAACAAGATCGGATTTGAGGACTTCACTTCAGATAACGAAACTCTGGAGCGCTTCGCTGATCTTGACGATTACGATATTTGGGGTGCTATTAAAGTCTGGCAGGGATCCGAAGACATTATCTTGCGCGAATTATCACAACGCTTGATAGACAGAGAGCTGTTCAAAATTGAAGTCTCTAAAAGTCCATTCGCTGAAGAACGTATCCAAGAAGTAACGGAAAGCGTAATGAATGCTTTACAACTGAATGAAGAACAGGCAAAATACTTTGTTTATTCCAACAGGCTTACCAATAACGCCTACAATGAGGATAAGCAAAACATTAATTTGTTATTTAAGGATGGTACAACGATGGATGTATCAAAGGCTTCAGACAATCTGAACATTTCAGCACTTTCCAAACCAGTTGAAAAATACTTCTTGAGCTACCCTATTTTCTAGATTATTGCTTACTGAGCTTCCCGGATTTCCAATCCTGGATCAATTTAGCCCAAGCATAAGGGTTTAGCAAGTTATTGCCAGGTAATTGTCCTTTGGTATACAAGGCCGTATTCATTTGATTACGTGTGTAAGCGTATGATAACCCTGCATCAGTTTCTACTCGCGCCGCTATGAACGCTAAACTTTCCCCTGACAATTGACGCTGTGCCCTTCTCAAAGCATCGTCATAAGGGTCCATTTCCATGAAGGCTCTGGCAAATTCTTCGCGGCTCGGCCAGGGATAAACTTCCACTTCCGGAAGCTGCAACGTATCCGATTCGAGCATGTGTATAATGGAGTATCTGTTCTCCGTAAGTGTATCAGGAACTATAAAGCTGGATGTCTGATAACCGTAGTAACTGAAAAATAACGTATCTCCAGGCTTAGTCACGAGTGAGAAAAAACCGTAATAATCAGAAATAACTCCCCTTCCCTGTGTTTTATCGTATACAGTCGTATATGGAGCTGGCTCCAATGTGTTTTCAGCAATCACAACTCCAGAAAGCTGGATTAACAAACTGTCTTTAGAAATCGGCTCCTGTGCCCAAACCTGTCCCGCAATCACACTCAGGACCGATAATGTTATAACGCGAATGAAATTCATATCTAAGACAATTCTAATCATTTTATACGACAGCCCGTTTCAATTAAGATTCTTTAACAATTCGTTAGCATTCTTCAAGTTAACATTTTACATAATTATTTGCTAGCTTTGCAGGAATTTATTTCACTACAAATAGGTTCAAAATATGGCTCTTTCCAATATTTCCGAGATCAAAGAAGGTTTAACTTACGACGACGTACTTTTATTACCTGCTTATTCAAAAGTCCTGCCAAAGGATGTTGTTCTCAAAAGTAAGCTTACCAGAAACATCGAAGTTAAAACTCCTATAGTATCCGCTGCAATGGATACAGTTACAGAAGCGAAGCTTGCAATCGCCATAGCTCAGCAAGGAGGGATCGGTGTGGTACATAAGAATATGTCGATCCAGGAGCAAGCACTTCAAGTGAGAAAGGTAAAGCGTTCTGAGAGCGGTATGATCTTAGACCCGGTTACACTGAAAGAGGATGCGGTAGTTAGTGACGCACTTCAGTTAATGAGTGAAAATAAGATCGGAGGAATTCCTGTTATTGATGACAATTCAATACTGAAGGGAATTGTTACAAACAGAGACCTTCGTTTTGAAAAGAATAAATCAAGACCGATCAATGAAGTGATGACAAAAGACAACATCATCACGACATCCGAAAATACAAGCTTATCTGTTGCAGAGGACATTTTACAAGAGAATAAGATCGAAAAACTACCCGTAGTTGATGCTAATAATAAGCTTATTGGATTGATCACATTCCGTGACATTATCAAAGTGAAGGAGCATCCAAACTCTTGTAAAGACCAATACGGTCGTCTAAGAGTTGCTGCAGCGGTTGGTGTTACACATGATACATTAGAAAGAGTTGACGCGCTCGTAGAAGCAGGTGTTGACGCTATTGTCATTGATACAGCACATGGCCATACGGAAGGCGTGGTTGTGAAATTAAAAGAAGTGAAAGCGAAATACACTGAGCTTGATGTTATCGTAGGGAATATCGCAACTCCGGAAGCGGCAAAATTCCTTGCTGACGCAGGCGCAGATGCTGTGAAGGTTGGAATCGGACCTGGTTCGATCTGCACAACTCGCGTAATCGCAGGAGTTGGTGTACCGCAGCTAACAGCTGTAAATGATGTTGCTATGGCCCTGGAAGGAACAGGTGTTCCCGTAATTGCTGATGGTGGGATTCGTTACACAGGAGATATTGTAAAGGCAATTGCAGCTGGAGCCGACACGGTAATGGTGGGTTCAATGTTTGCAGGAGTTGAAGAGTCTCCAGGTGAAACGATCATCTATCAGGGAAGAAAATTCAAAACTTACCGCGGAATGGGATCGTTGGAAGCAATGCAAAAAGGATCTAAAGACCGTTACTTCCAGGATGCAGAGGACGATGTAAAAAAATTAGTTCCTGAAGGAATCTCAGGTCGCGTTCCATTCAAGGGAAAATTAGTTGAGGTAATGTACCAGATCATTGGAGGTCTGAGATCAGGAATGGGATATTGTGGAGCGCCCACTGTTGATAAATTGCAAGGAGCAAAAATGATCCGCATCACAAATGCTGGATATCAAGAAAGTCACCCACACGATGTGACAATTACACGTGAGGCACCAAACTATAGCATCAAATAATTCGTTTGGCAGAATAATTGAAAGCTTAAATCTTAAAAAGGAAAAGAAGTATGATGAAGAGAATGATTGTTTTAGCATTTGCCATGACATTCGGAATGGCATTTGGACAGGAAGATCCTGTGATCATGACTGTTGATGGTAAGCCGGTACACAAATCTGAGTTCTTGCAGATCTATCTAAAAAACAATGATGCACCGAGATACGACAAGGAAGCGCTGGATGAGTACATGGACTTATTCGTAAAGTTCAAACTGAAAGTAGCTGAAGCCGAAGCACTTGGATATGACACAATTCCAAAGTTAATGCGTGAACTAAATGGGTACAGAAAGCAATTAGCCCTGCCCTATCTTATAGACTCAACAAAGAATGAAGAGTTGATCAAAGAGGCTTATGAGCGCATGAAAACAGAAGTGCGTGCTTCTCATATTCTGATCCGTGTTGAATCCAATGCATCACCAGATGATACTCTTGCAGCATACAACAGATTAATGTCGCTTAAAAAACGTATCGAAAAGGGTGAAGATTTTGCATCTGTCGCACGTGGTAAGATGGGAAGTGAAGATCCGTCAGCAGCCAATAACGGTGGTGATCTTGGTTACTTCACAGCATTCCAGATGGTTTATCCATTCGAAGAAAAGGCTTACACAACGAAAGTAGGTGAAGTATCAGAACCATTTAGAACTCGTTTTGGGTACCATATTTTGAAAGTAACTGATAAAAGAGATGCACGAGGAACGATCGAAGCTGCTCACTTGATGATCAGTGTTAAAGAGGATGAGTCTCAGGATGTAGTTTCAATTGCAAAATCAAAGATCGATGAGATCTACGGATTATTGAAGAAGGGTGAGAGCTTCGAAGAGTTAGTGAAAAAACACTCTGACGACCCTTCTACATCTGACAAAGGTGGAGTGCTACCCTCATTCGGAACAGGGACGACTACACGTATGGTTCCTGAATTTGAAAATGCAGCATTCGCACTTAAAAATGATGGAGATATCAGCGAACCCATCCGAACTCAGTACGGATATCATATTATCAAACGTCTGAGCTGGAAGCCTTTAGACTCTTTTGAAGATCTCGAAAGACAGATTGCGGGTAAAGTAGCGAAAGATGAGCGCTCGAAGCAAACACAGAATTCTTTCGTGCAGAAATTGAAAGCAGAATACGGATACACTAACAACAAAAAAGAAGCGTTGGTGTGGTTCTATGAGAATGTAGATTCTACGTATCACTATGGTAAATTCGACCCGAACAACCTGAAAACGGACAATGTCTTGTTTACACTTGGTAAAGAGGTTTATACGCAAAAGAATTTCGCAGACTTCCTTGCTAAGAACTTTAGAGGAGCAAGAATGGATCACCCAAGAGTTGTTGTAGATAAGCAGTACGAAAGATGGGAGAAGAAGGCAATCCTTGATTCAGAGGAAGGTAAGCTTGCATCTAAATACCCGGCATTCAAAGCGTTGATCAATGAATACCATGATGGAATCCTATTATATGAGGTGATGTCAGATAAGGTATGGAACAAGGCGATGAAAGACACTTCCGGTCTTCAGGAATACCACGCTGCGCACCGCAACGAATACATGTGGGAAAAGCGTTACAATCTGGAATTGATCGAAGCTTATGATAAAGTAGTTGCGAAGACAGCTTATAAGCTTATGAAGAAAGGTAAAATGGACATCACTAAAGTAGCTCAGGAACTTAATGGTGATTCTCAACTAAAAGTGAAATATAAGCAAGGTAAGTTTGAAGCATCCAAACTAACTTACCTGCATGACGACTTAAAAGTGAAATTAAATAAGCCGTATCAGGTTGATGATAAATTCTATGTTGTTCGGATCAAGGAAGTGCTTGAGGCGGGGCCTAAAGAATTCAAGGAGGCTAAAGGAGCTATCACATCTGACTATCAGGACCACCTAGAGAAAGAATGGTTGAAAGAATTGAGAACAAAACACAAAGTAGAGATCGATCACGACGCGCTATACTCACTTGGAAAATAATTTCTCAAATAAAATGTTGAAGCAGGTTGCAATTTTTTGCAGCCTGCTTTTTTTGTTCTCTTGTAACAACAAGGGGGATTTGATCGCTACGGTAGGTGAAGGTGAATTGTACGAGCATGACTTGTATTTATTAATGAAGAACCAAGGGTTAAATCCCGACGACACTGCATCTCGCACCGATTTTATTCTCAACTGGATCGACCAGCAAGTATACCTAGCTGAGCTTAAGGCAAATTATCCGGATGAATATCATACAGTTGAGCTGCGATCCAACCAATTTGCAGCGGATCTTGCAAAGTATGAACTGGAAGAGATCATCTTGCGACAGCAATTGGACACAGTTGTTACGGAAGAACAGCTTCTCTCCTACTACAATGATCACGCGGAAGAATTTGCTCTGCCGGACTACTTAGTAAAGGGACTCTATTTAAAGATTCCGAAAGAAGCTGACTTCAAGACGAAAAAAATTAATAGACACTATTTGTTAAAAAATGATAAAGATATCGTGCAAGTCGATTCTTATGCTAAACTTTATGCGTTGAACTATTATTACAACGATTCTTCATGGATCTATTTCAGTGAGTTCGCAAAAGACTTGCCGGTAAAGAAATACAACCGCGATAATATCGTTCTTAATAGGACAAAAACTTATTTCTCGGATGATGAGTACACTTACTTTCTCAATATCCTGGATTTTAAACTGAAAGATGAAGCTCCGCCTATGGAATTTCTGAGAAGCGAGATTAAAGATATTATTATCGCAAAGCGACTTCAGGAATTGAAAGACAAGCGAGAAATTAAAATATTGGAAAAACTTAAAGATAATCATGAAATATCTCTTAACGATTAGTGCATTTCTATTACTCAATGTAGCATCTGCGCAGGGAGGTTCAACCATAGATAAAATTGTTGCTCAAGTCGGTGACAACGTAGTTTTGTTATCAGACTTACAAGGACAGCGAATTCAAGCTGTTCAGGCAAAGGTTGATATCGACGATCAGTTTGACTGTCGTGTATTGGAAGAATTGATGTACCAATTCCTTTTACTGAATCAGGCGAAGCTAGACAGTATTGAAGTGAGTGATGCACAGGTAGATGCTGAAATGGAGAATCGTTTAAGAGTGATCGAAGCACAGATAGGCAGCCGTCAAAAAATGGAAGAGTTCTATGGTAAGTCGGTGACACAGATCAAAAAAGAATTCAAGGAAAATATTAGAGATCAATTACTTGCTCAGGAAATGGAGCGTCAAATTACTGCAGAAGTGAGTGTTACTCCTCGTGAAGTAGAAAACTTCTTTAATGATATCCCTAAGGACAGCATCCCTTTCATCAACTCGAAACTTCAATTTCAGCAGATCGTAATTTATCCTGAAATCACACACGCAGACAAGCAGAACTCTTACGATAAATTAGCCAAGATCAGAGAGGACATAGCGCGCGGCAAGAAATCGTTCAGTACAATGGCAATTATCCACTCTATGGATCCGGGATCATCTAAAAAAGGAGGTGAGATATCTGCATCACGAGGAATGATGGTCCCTCAGTTTGAGGCTACTGCATTCAAAATGGAAATCGGTGAAGTGTCTGAGGTGTTCGAAACAGACTACGGATACCACATTCTTCAACTATTAGACCGTAAAGGAGACGACTACAAATGTCGCCACATTCTAATCATCCCAGAGTATTCTGATGACGCGATTCAAATGGCTGCTCTCCGACTGGATTCCGCTTACAAAAAGTTAATTGCAAAAGAGATCGAATGGAGCGATGCCGTTCGCACGTATTCGAATGATGAAGCGACAAAAGAGAACAACGGAGTCATTACAAATCCAATTACTGGTGATCAGCAATGGGACATGGAAGACTTGAACCAGGTGGATCAACAGATATATTTATTGACCGACCAGCTTGACAAGGGAGATATCTCTCAGCCTAGCCTTTACCAAAACTTCATGGAACGCAAAGAAGGAGTTCGTATAGTTCGATTGATGGAACGTACCCCTCCGCATACAGCAAATCTGAAAGACGATTATTCACTGATCCAGAAGGCTGCAGAAAACGATAAGAAACAAAAGATCATCCAATCATGGATCGCGAGTAAGATCAAGAACGCATACGTTAAGATAGACCCAAACTATCATTCATGTGAATTCCGCAACAATTGGCTGAAACAATAGTTTAATTAACTTTACTAATCAAACGTTAGCACATGTCGGATAAGGAAGTACTAGATCAGTTAGTTATAAAATATCAGGATCTCAAAAATGAGATCCACAAAGTAATCGTTGGTCAGGATGAGGTAGTAGACCAGGTATTGATCTCTATTTTCTCACGAGGACACTGTCTACTAGTTGGTGTTCCCGGACTTGCTAAAACCCTTTTGGTAAATACCATTTCTGATTGTTTAGGACTGAGTTTCAATAGAATTCAGTTTACGCCTGATCTTATGCCTTCGGACATTATTGGTTCAGAAGTATTGGATGAGTCCAGAAATTTCAAGTTTATAAAAGGCCCCTTGTTTTCCAACATAATTCTTGCCGACGAGATCAACAGAACTCCTCCAAAGACGCAATCCGCCTTATTGGAGGCGATGCAAGAAAAAGCGGTGACAGCCGCGGGTAATAATTACAAATTACCAGAACCATTTTTTGTACTTGCAACACAGAACCCAATTGAACAAGAAGGAACCTATCCCCTTCCAGAAGCGCAGTTAGACCGTTTCATGTTCAATATTTTTGTCGATTACCCAAGCTTCTCAGAGGAATTAGCAATCGTGAAAGCAACAACATCCGACGATCACATTTCTCTAAATCAGATCTTGTCAGCGGAGGACATTGTGAAATTCCAAAATTCAATTCGTAAAATGCCTGTAGCAGACAACGTACTTGAATATGCTGTAAGACTAGTTGGCAAAACGCGTGTAAACTCGGATGATGCACCTAAGATTACCAAAGACTTCAT
>JBMSGX010000057.1:0-11365 GCA_049416285.1 Crocinitomicaceae bacterium
TTCCAAGTATTCCAGCCCATGAATCAAAGACCTGAACCATATGAGCACCTGCAGCGATCTGCGCCTTGAGATACTTAATTGTCACATCCGTTATACTCTGTAGCAACTCGTGTGCCAAACTAGGATCAGTGTACAATATCTTTCTAGAAACTGAGAATGTTTTCGACCCTTGCCCTTCTGTCATATAACAGAAAATAGTCCATGGAGCACCGGCAAATCCGATCAAAGGAACTCTTCCATCCAACTCTTTATTTGTGATCTTGATCGCCTCGGTCACATAACCAAGTCTATCTTCAATATCAAAATCAGTTTGGATCGTTGAAAGCTGTTCTTTTGTTCTCACTGTTTTTTCGAACCATGGTCCTTTTTTCTCGATCATCTGGTACTCTAACCCCATGGCCTCAGGAACAACAAGAATATCTGAGAAAATAATCGCAGCATCTACATCCAGAATATCAACCGGTTGGATCGTTACCTCAGCAGCAAGCTCAGGAGTTTCAACTAGTTCTTTAAATCCGGATAGAGAGTTTCTTACTGCACGATATTCAGGAAGGATCCTACCCGCCTGACGCATGAGCCAAACCGGGTATCTTTCGATCGATTCCCCTTTAGCGGCTCTTAGTATTAGGTCGTTCTTCAAATTCATTGCTGCAAAGATAGCAATACGTCGAAGATGAGAATCACCATTTTATTGGCGTTTTCCCTATTTCTGTTAAATATTTGTTCGCTTTTGAAAAATGTCTACACCCGAAAAATCCTCGATAAGCTGAAAGTGGTGATGGATGAGGAGCTTTTAGAATGCAATTCTTTGATTCGGGAACATGCTCGGCCTTCTTTGCAGCCTTACTTCCCCACAGCATATAAACAACATGTTCATTCCTTTCGCTTAGGGCTTTGATCACAGCATCTGTAAATATCTCCCATCCCTTATTTGCATGACTCTCTGGAGCTCCCTCTCGAACCGTTAATGTAGCATTGAGGAGCAACACACCTTGTTCAGCCCAATGTCTTAGATCACCATTTCGCTCCGATAGATCTTTTCCAAGATCTTCCGTGATCTCCTTGTAAATATTGATCAAACTTTTGGGTAAGGGCTTCACATCAGGTTCTACAGAAAAACATAAGCCGTGCGCATGTCCTTTAGTTGGATAAGGATCCTGTCCGAGAATTACGACCTTCACCTGCTCAAATGGACAGTCATCGAAAGCTCGAAAAATTTCATTTCCTTTCGGAAAAATCTGACCAGGATGGGTTTGATACTCCTTTTTAACAAAGTCAATTAACCGTTGAAAGTATGGCTTAGCGAATTCATCTCGCAATATATTCTTCCAACTTTGCTCAATTTTAACCTCCATAGGCTAAAAATAACTAAAATACATCCCTGAACTACTATCTTTGTACCATGCGATACATCATCATACCTCTATTGTCGATCGGAATTGTTTCATGCGGGTCTGACAACTTAAGTAAGGATTCAGCTAAAGAAAAAAATCAGGAAACTGTCACTTATCAAACACCTGAGCGACTGGCTGAGAGACATGTGGAAGCCGATTTGAAAATCCCTGGAAATGAGGAGTATTCAATGAAGCTTTATTCAGATTTTTTGAACGAAGATGATAGCGTAGATTATATAATCACTGTCAACAGGTATAACAAGGCCATGGATGATGCGGTTGCCTCAGATAAACTAGCTAAGCTCGCAGAGATCGGATATACGGGTAGACACAATCATTTCTATTTTATGGATGGTGCGACAAAAAAAATATCTTCTGTAAATTCAATTGCCTCAAGTCCTTATGCCGAGTTGGACGTGTCATTCGAGCATATCACCTCAGGACAGTACAAAGACATCATGATCGATTATCACATCATGGATAGTTATTTCCGTAATTTTTATACGATCGTACAGAATGTTCCAGACGAAATTCTAAGAGGCGACCTATTCATTGGATTGGGAACACCCAAACAGAAGGTATATGCTATGGAGTTTTTGCCGGGGGAAGGTGAAGCAAGAGACGTCGTAGTTTTTGAGGCAAACGCAGGTGATTATACAGTAGAAAAGCCAGAAGATATTTATACTGCAAATCCCGAAAGGATTAAAACGGATAAGGTTGCTTTACACTGGAAATTCAACCCATCAACTTACAAATTCTTTATTGAACAAGATTCAGAGTCTGGCCTTTAGGGAAACGATGAAGTTTCTTCCCGGAGCACTTATTCCCGACCCTGAAACTCTGTACAACTGATCTGTAATATTCTCCACTCCGAAAGTAGCAGACAGATATTTATTAAAGTAAACGGTTCCTTTCACGTTTAACGTGAACCATGCCGGAGTGAAATTTCTGCCCTGCGCATCTTTTGCATATACATTATCCCCTCTTTCTCCTAACGGCAACTCCTCAAACTCAACTTTATCATGGTAGACTGAATACAATTCGATCCGTGCCTGCTTTCTTGTGTAGGTTAACCCACTTCTTCCGAACAATGGCGTGATGTGAGATTTAGGGAAATATGCTGAGCTATCATTGATATAATCAAACCCTTTTTGAAATGAGATCTTCGAATAAACGGATAATCCCTTCGGTAGAAATACTTCGATCCCACCCTGGGCACCATATACGTATGCATTCGATACATTTTGCAATGCCTGCACTTGACTAATCTCCCCATCATAAAGGATACTATCCTGACCATCTAGGTTGTAAAAGGTTCTCGCAATGGCGTTATCGAGATAGGTGTAATATACCGCTCCGTCAAGCTTAACGCTATTCTTAATCACTTTCATAAAACCCAACTCAGCGTTGTAGGCAGTTTCAGGTTTAAGGTCAGCATTTGGCACGATCACTCTGCCCGGCTCTGAATCAAAAACCTTACCTATGTCATCAATGTTCGGCGCCCTAAATCCTGTAGAAGCGTTTATAAAGAACTGTGTCCGGTCATTCGGGTTATAAACGATTCCAATACTTCCATTCAATGATGATCGGGTTGTATTACTTTCAGTTAAAGGATATGGGAAAAGTGTTGTATCAAAAACCGCATTGATCTGATAAATGCTGTAACGAACCCCGGTATTCAAGATCCATTTATCGTTCATGTGATATTTAGAGTTCAAATATGCTCCGTATGTCGCCCATAGCGAACCATCAGGATACCTCGGATTGATCTGGATTTGATCACCATCAGTGATATTTTCGCGATAGGCATTTGAACTTACCTTGTTGATTACTCCTTCTAATCCGTAGAACAATTCAGACCTGGATGAAACTTTCTTATCCATATCCAGATTTACGGAAATGGCGTTCACACTTTCGAACTGTCGTCTGATCGTTGAACTGTTCATTTTACGATCATGCCTACTCTCCTGAAAATTCTGATGTGCAAATGTTAACCTAATATCATCCGCTAAAATTGATGATTCCGGTGAATTGTTAACCGTTAACCTATTCATCATCCATTTCTGTGGGCCGTAATACCATTCAGCGTAATCCAATTCTCCATCATTGTTTGAATCACGTAAAAGGCGATCATATCTTGGAGCATCGGACGTGGTGGCATAATTGAAAGCGTATTCAATTCGCGTTGCATCACTCAGCTTGAATAAAATCTTCTGCGTTAAGTTTAGCTGGTCATAACCTGAATTGCGCTGCAATTGCGGATCATCATTCATGAGCGTATTGTCCGCTCCATCAATAGTTTCCTGATAACTGGGACGTAATAAAGACTGATTACCATGTTTCCCAGTTTTTAAATCCCCAAATATGGAATACGTTAAGGAAGTTAATGATGCCAATCGTTTACTTCCAAAGTTATAATCAACGTGATTAGTGAACTCGCCATTTGCGGAGGAAAAGCGCGTGTAATAATTTAGTTTACTGTTGTATTTTGAAGAATCTAAAGCCAACAAGGGCTCTTTGGTCCTAAAATCCATGACACCACCAATTGCATCGCTTCCGTAAATCACCGCACCGGGACCAAACAGCACCTCTGCAGATTCCAGTGCATTTGGATCAAGGGATATAATATTTTGAAGATTCCCGGATCTGAAAATTGCATTGTTCATACGAACGCCGTCTACGACGATCAAAACCCGGTTCGTTCCAAAACCTCTCAGTTGAGGTGACCCC
Organism: Crocinitomicaceae bacterium; assembly: GCA_049416285.1. Classification (GTDB taxonomy): domain Bacteria; phylum Bacteroidota; class Bacteroidia; order Flavobacteriales_D; family Crocinitomicaceae; genus UBA4466. The sequence continues at coordinate 4,125 of JBMSGX010000057.1, forward strand.
CCGGCAAGCTGACTTTTCTGAACAAAAACGTATCCACTCGACTCCAGAAGATCTGCAGCTGTCTGCGGCGCAAGCAATTCAAGCTTTTTCAGCTTGATACCAATGATCTTATTGGGAACCTCAGATTGTTCTTTCTCCCAGCGGTTCGCTGTCACCGTCATTTCATTGAAGAAGATCGGATCTTCATTTAGTTCAACAGTTACAACCTTTTTTAGCTCGCTTAGTGTAAATCCAGCAGGCTGATAATTAGGATATACGATATAGACAGAATCACAACCATAAAAAGGCTCCAGTCGAAATCTGCCTTCTCCGTTTGATTTCTTTTTGACAGACCCATCCGCACATTCGATCTTCACTTCAGGAATACGTTGTTGTGTTAGATGATCTATAATTGTGATCTCTTGTGCAAACGTTATTTGCGAAGTAAAAATGAGCACGAAAACAAGCAGCAAAAACTTGAGTGATCTGTTAAAGTTCATTAAGTAGTTTTAAGTGCATATTTACATCAAATTTTATACCATTTTTAAAGAATTATATTTGTCGCAAAAGGCAGTAAAAAAGATGGATTTAAAGCACTCAAAAACATACCGTTACGAGCTAATACCCTGTAAAGGCAAAAGTAAAAAAGTACTGTACGTGCTTCACGGTTACGGTCAACTCGCCAAGTTTTTCATTCGGAAGTTCGAGGTTTTGAGTGAGGAATACCACATTGTTGCTCCTGAAGGAATGCACAGGTTTTACCTACAAGGTAGCTCCGGACGTGTTGGTGCATCCTGGATGACCAAAGAAGCCAGAGAATCGGATATAGAGGACAACTTAAATTGGCTGAATGCTCTTGACGATAAAATAACTCAACAATTACAAGTCGAAGAGCGCCACCTACTCGGTTTCTCTCAAGGAGGAGCAACAGCAGCACGTTGGTTTGCGGACAATAATCAGCTATTTATAAGCATCGTACTTTGGGCTTGTGTATTTCCCCCAGACTTAGAGCCTGAAGCCGAAACCGCCAAATTTAATTCGGACGACGCCAGCACATTTGTTATTGGAACAGAAGATGAATATTACAATACTGAACAACAAAAAGCTTTGATCGATTTTTACGAAGGTCTTTCCTTTAAGACGGTTACCTTTGAAGGGAAACATAACATAGACAGTGATGTTTTAAAGGCTATATATGATTCCAATGTTTAATGTTAACTTTGGCACGGTTTATGTTTTTCATCATTCCAAAAAATAATACAATGAGATTTTTACTAGCTATATTATTCTTATCGGCAACAACAGCTTTTGCGCAGGACGCGAAAGCGGACGGAATTCTAGATGATCTTTCAGCGAAGATCAAGAAAATGAATTCTTTCTATATTGAATTTAGCGCTAACATTAAAAACAAGGTAGCCGGAACCGATGAGAACGAGACAGGTAAAGGATGGGTTAAGGGCGATAAGTATTATGCCTCTTACGGAGACATCACTGTTATATCAAATGGTATGAAGACCTGGACAGTTGTGAAAGAAGAAAAATCTGTATATGAAGTTGACGCGGACGAAGACGATGAAGAAACGATCAATCCCAAAAAACTTATGACCATTTGGGAAACAGGTTTTAAAAGCAAATATGTTGGGGAAGTGAAGTTGTCCGGTGAATTAACTCACAAAATAAATCTTTTCCCAAAGAACCCTGGTTCGGTTGAATACCACACGATAACATTGTATGTTGCTAAAACTGGTGGAGACCTGAAAAAGGTGATCATGAAAACGAAGGATGCAACAACTATGTCTTATACTATTTCTAAATTTGAGGCAAATCCTAGCATTCCTGATTCAAAATTTATCTTTGACAAAAAGAAGTACCCAGGTTACCCTGTAATCAGAGACTGAAAAAATATCATAAAGAAAAAAGGAGCACTTTTCAGTGCTCCTTTTTTTATCTAGTAATTACTCAACTTTTCTATCGCTTCATCCAAGCGTTGCTTTGGAAGGAACTGATCTTCAAGTGGCACCGCGAATGGCACAGGTGTGTCCAGAGAGGCAACTCTCAAGACTGGAGCGTCAAGCGTTTCAAAGCAATTCTCACTTATCAATGCTACGATCTCTCCTCCTATCCCACCAGTCATACAATCCTCATGTAATACGATCACTTTGCCTGTCTTGCGTGCTGCAGCATAGATCGCTTCTGTGTCTAATGGAAGTAATGTTCTTAGATCAAGTATTTCAATTGACAGATCAGAATACTTTTCAGCATATTCCTGTGCCCAGTGAACGCCTAATCCATAAGTTATGATCGTGACGTCAGATCCTTCTTGTACGGTATTCGCTTTACCTATTTCTACTGTGTAATAATCATCAGGAATTTCTTCACGAATACTTCTATAAAGGAACTTGTGCTCAAATACCATCACTGGATTCGGATCCTCGATCGCCGCAGTTAATAATCCTTTAGCATCATGCGGATTAGAAGGAAATACAATTTTTAATCCCGGGGTATGGAAGAACCAGGCTTCATTACTCTGAGAATGGAATGGTCCTGCCGCTGTTCCCGCCCCTGTCGGCATACGTACAACAACGTCTGCATTCTGTCCCCATCTCCAATGGATCTTCGCCAGGTTATTTACGATCTGATTGAAACCACAAGTCACAAAGTCCGCAAACTGCATTTCAACAACTGCCTTCATTCCGGCGATGGACAATCCAAGCCCTGCTCCAACGATCGCTGATTCACAAATAGGAGTATTTCTCACACGGTCCTTACCGAACTGATCAACAAATCCTTCTGTTACTTTAAAAACTCCACCGTATTCAGCAATGTCCTGTCCCATGATAACGAGGTCATCATATTTTTCCATCGACTGTCTTAATCCGTCCTGGATGGCATCAATGAATCTTTTCTCCGTCTTATTTCCGCTGGCGGTTGTTATCGTTTGCTGATGAGGAGCATAGACATCTGTCATTTCTCTATCAAGATCAGCATCAACATCACTTTCGGCGAAAGCAATGTCCAATCCATTCTGGATCTCTGCCTTAATATCCTTTGTAACCTCTTCGATCATTTCATCTGAAAGCAGACCTTCCTCTTTTAGATAATTCTCGTAATTATCTATTGGATCAAATTCACTCCACTCATCTTGAATTCCCTCAGGATAGTATTTCGTTCCAGAGGCTTCCTCGTGTCCGCGCATTCTGAACGTCATACACTCCAATAAGACCGGTTTCGGGTCTCTTCTTAATTCATCAGCAAGATCTTTTATTGTCCTGATCACCTCCAAGATATTGTTTCCATTCACCTGGACTGCTTTCATTCCATAACCAATCCCTTTATCAATGAATTGCTTACAGTTAAACTGTTCTCTTGATGGCGTTGAAAGTCCCCATGCGTTATTCTCGATTGTAAATATCACGGGTAGATCCCAAACAGATGCAACATTCAACGCTTCATGGAAATCACCTTCACTCGCTCCTCCGTCACCCGTAAATACAGCTGTTGCTTTTTTCTGTCCCTTCACATTACTTGCCAAGGCAATACCATCCGCCAGCGCAAGCTGGGGCCCAAGGTGCGAGATCATACCAACGATCTTGTATTCCTGAGTTCCAAAGTGAAATGACCTGTCTCTTCCCTTTGTAAAGCCAGACATCTTTCCTTGAAACTGTGCAAACAACCTTTCCAACGGAATTCCTCTTGTTGTAAAAACACCGAGGTTTCTATGCATAGGCAAGATGTATTCTTCCTCATCCAAGGCATAAGCCATTCCTACAGAAATTGCTTCCTGCCCCCAGCCTGAGAACCACTTTGATATCTTCCCTTGTCTCAACAAGATCAGCATCTTCTCCTCGATCAAACGAGGTTTTTTAATTTTCTTATATATGTCTAACAGTTCCTCATCGCTGAACCCCAAACGATCATAAACAACTGCTCTTTTGTCCAATAAAGCCATACAAATGATTTGTAAACAAAACTATAAATATCACCGAGGGAAGCCAATCCCTATCTAAAAAAGTTACTCACAAAAAAAGTCGCCATTCCGGGAATGGCGACTTTGACTTAATTTATTCTGTTCTTAAACAAGACCTTGGTCAAGCATTGCGTCAGCAACTTTCACGAATCCGGCAATGTTTGCTCCTTTTACGTAGTCAACATTTCCATTATCATCACGTCCGTACTTCACACATGACGCGTGAATTTCTTTCATGATCGCGTGAAGCTTAGCGTCAACTTCTTCTCTTGTCCAGTTCATTCTCAATGAGTTCTGAGACATTTCCAATCCTGAAGTTGCCACACCTCCAGCGTTAGACGCTTTTCCAGGTGAGAACAATACTCCATTGCTTTGGAATACCTCAATCGCTTCTGGCGTACAAGGCATGTTTGCACCTTCCGCAACACCAATAACTCCGTTGTTAACCAACATTTGAGCTTCTTCTCCGTTCAACTCATTCTGAGTAGCACATGGAAGAGCGATATCACAATGAACTCCCCAAGGACGTTTTCCTTCGAAGAATTCGAATCCTTCAAACTTATCAGCGATCTCTTTCACACGACCTCTTCTTACATTCTTAAGGTCCATCAAGAAGTCCAAATGCTCACTGTGGAATCCTCCTGCCGCGTACACATATCCTGATGAGTCAGAAACAGTAACAACTTTACCTCCCAGGTGGATTACTTTCTCCAACGCATACTGTGCAACGTTTCCAGATCCAGAAATTGCAACAGTTTTGCCATGGAAATCCTGATCTTTAGTAGCAAGCATTTCTTGCGCGAAATAAACTGTCCCGTATCCAGTTGCTTCCGGGCGGATCAATGAACCTCCCCAGTTCAATCCTTTCCCAGTAAGCACTCCTGTAAACTCATTTCTAATTCTCTTATACTGTCCAAACATGTAACCGATCTCACGACCACCTACACCGATATCACCAGCAGGTACATCTGTATCCGGTCCAATGTGCTTTGAAAGCTCTGTCATGAAAGACTGACAAAATCTCATCACTTCATTATCTGATTTTCCCTTCGGGTTAAAATCAGAACCACCTTTACCACCTCCCATTGGAAGTGTTGTTAATGAGTTCTTGAAGATCTGCTCGAATCCAAGAAACTTTAAAATTGAAAGGTTTACAGAAGGATGGAATCTTAACCCTCCTTTATAAGGTCCAATCGCAGAGTTAAACTCTACACGGTACCCTCTGTTCACCTGTGGATTACCTTCATCATCTAGCCAAGGAACACGGAACATGATCGTTCTTTCCGGCTCAACAATACGGTCAAGAATGTTAGCACTCTTGTATCTTGGTGTTTCCTCAATTACAGGGATTACAGCCTCTGCAACCTCTTCAACAGCCTGAAGGAATTCCGGTTCATGACCGTTTTTCTCCTTCACGCGAGTCATAAATGCGTCTATCGCAGCTTGGTATTTACTAGACATTTGTAATGTTTTTTTAGATGACCAAAAGTAACTAATTTTTAATACTGAGAAGTATAATATTTGTGAATGTTTGAAATCCTAAAAAATAATTAAATAGCGGTGGTTATTCATTCATTAAAAATCCTTTGGGAATTAAACTTAAATTCGCAAAATAGATGAATCGGGCAACTTTATTCTTGTCTATTCCGTCTTATGACCAAAGAATCAAAATTGATGTTACGTTATCTACTTATTGGGCTTCTTTCACTATTGACTTACGGCGTTAATTCGCAGGTTAATATTTGTCTTGGAGACGATGAGACACTGTGCATTGGAACACCGTTCAACCTACAAAACTGTACAGGTAATACACCTGGAAACGCGCAAGGAATTGTTCTAGACAATCCTACCACAGTTACGTTGTCAGATGACTCTTGGAGTGGAGCGATCAACATGGGATTCTCTTTCGATTTTTACGGGAACACATATAATCAATGTGTTATCGGATCAAACTGTATTATTTCGTTTGACCTATCAGAAGCAAACGGTTACTGTTCATGGTCTTTGAGCGGAGCAGGTACGATGCCAAACCCCGGTTTTGATGATGCGCTGAATTCTTTCATGCCGGCATACCAGGATATTAATCCAAGTGCGTTCACATCACCCAATGGTGAGATCGTTTATCAAACAATAGGAACAGCACCAAACAGAATGTTTGTTGTGCTTTACAAAGACATCAACTTCTTTAGTTGTACAACTGTATGTAATTACATTGCAGCAATCTTCTATGAAGGGACTAATATTGTAGAGGCTCACTTAGGGGACAAACCACTTTGTACTACATGGAATGGTGGATTAGCAATTCAGGGGACTGAGAACGTTTCCGGGACTTTGGCCCATATCACTCCAGGAAGAAATAACACGCAATGGTCGGCTAACCAGGAAGGAAGAAGATGGACTCCGGATTCTCCTTCAAACACTAATAACTACACGATCACTACAGTTCCCTACGTTTTGGTTACAAGTCCAAACACAACTTTCCAATGGGAAAATACACTTGGACAAACATTCCCTTACAATGGTGGAACATTGAATGTGGCCAGTACCTTGCCTGGAACGGTTGGTTATTTCTTATCTGGCTCTGCTTGCGGAGCGAGTTTGGGAGGTGTATCAGATACAACATGGATCACAGGCGTATCAAGTCAAGTTAACGCAACAGGAGTGGATGATATTTGCTCAGCTGGCTTAGGGAGTGTAACTGCAACTCCATTGGCTGGGATTGCTCCGTACACATACAACTGGCCTACTTTAGGATCAACAAATGCAACTGTAAATAATGTAACAGCCGGAACATATCAAGTGCAAATGACCGATGGCAATGGTTGTACTTCAACGGCTAACGTAACCATTGGAGATACTCCGGCATCATTCCAAGGGACTACAACCGTAGTTAGTTGCCCCGGAGGCTCCGATGGAACAGCTACAGCGGAAATGATTCCAGTATTAGGAAACATTACTTATCAATGGGATGCTGCAGCAGGAAATCAAACTACGCAAACCGCCACTGGATTAAGTGCTGGTCAATATACATGTGTGATCACTTCAGATATCGGATGTACAGGGAACGTAGTTGTGGACGTCACAGAGATTCCTGGAATGATAGGTGCGATCGCGAGTCAATCTGATGTTACTTGTAACAGCGGTAATAATGGTATCATAGAAGTAACCGTGAGTTTAGGAACAACTCCTTACGCTTACTCTTGGGACAACAGTGTTTCAACATCGAACGTTGCCAACGATCTTTTCGCAGGAACGCATACTGTCACCGTTACCGATGCCAATGGCTGCGCAATAG
>JBMSGX010000058.1:0-11342 GCA_049416285.1 Crocinitomicaceae bacterium
AAACCTTTAGATTAGTAAATAATGCTCTTCCAAGCTTGTTCTTAGGTAACATACCTTTTACAGCTTTTTCGATCAATCTTTCCGGATGTTTCTTCAACATCTCTTCAGCAGAAGTAATTCGCTGCCCTCCCGGGTAGCCCGTGTAACGGATGTAATCTTTGTCTACCAACTTAGTTCCTGAGAAAGAAACCTTCTCAGCGTTGATAATGATCACATTGTCACCACAGTCTGCATGCGGCGTAAAGTTAGGTTTGTGCTTTCCACGAATAACTTTCGCCACCTTGCTCGCTAAACGACCAACAGTCTGGCCTTCAGCATCCACTACATACCACTTTTTATCAGCGGTTTCTTTGTTAGCGGAAACGGTTTTGTAACTTAATGTATCCACAATTTATACTTTTAATAATAAGACAATTCCCCTAAATTGGGGGTGCAAAGATATGATTTCTACGATTATTAACAAACCTTATTTAAAAAATTCTGTCGAATAGGTTTGCTCCAGAAATGATGTTGCAGAATTTTATTCTGCCAACGAAGATGAATTTACTTCTTCTTGAATTTATTGATAGCATTCACAGTAAAATCAGAAAGTACCAATTTACCACTCATAGCTGCTCTTTCGGCTAATAATTCATCCCAATGCTCAGTGCCTTCCCAGAAGATCTTTTTAAGCAATGCCATGGCTTCAGGATTTGAATTGGCTAATGTTGTTGCCAACTCGTTAATTCTATCGTCCATTTCTTCTACTGACTCGAAGATCTCAGCATATAACCCATTTTCTTTTGCCCATCTAGCTGAACGCCATTCCGTAGCGTTGATAGCCAACAAACTCATTGCTGAAGTTCCGATCTTTCTTTCTACTGCAGGCCCAACTACAAAGGGTCCAATACCCACTGCAAGTTCAGAAAGTTTCACATCAGCATATTGTGTTGCAAAACAGTAATCTACTGCAGAAGCAACTCCTACTCCTCCACCTACTGCTTTACCTTGAACACGACCAATGATCAGCTTCGGACATTTACGACATGCGTTTATTACGCTTGCAAATCCCGAGAAGAATACTTTCCCAGTTTCAAGATCATTGATAGAGATCAATTCATCGAAACTCGCTCCTGCACAAAATGCACGCTCACCACTTGATTTAAGAACAATAACCTTTACTTCATTATTCCCTCCGAGCTCCGTTATAGTATCAGCCAATTTTCTCAGGATCTTTCCAGGTAAAGAATTACTTAATGGGTGCCCAAACTCAATAGTTGCGATACCCGAATCTGCAATTTTATATTCTACGTGTCCTTGATCTACAGCAGTTGACATGCCTGTTATTTTTTTTGAATTATTTCTTTGGTCGATTCCCTTTAGGTGAAGCAATCTTTACATCGATAGCCCTTCCGTTGATCTCAAGTCCATCTAATGCTTCGATCGCATTGATCGCAGACTGCGTGTCCTTCATTTCGACGTATCCGAAACCTCGAGATCTTTTAGTTTCTTTCTCATAAACCACGTGGGCATATTCCACCTCACCAAATGATTCGAATGTTGATCGAAGGTCATCAGAAGTTATGCTCCAGTCCAGATTAGCTATGAAAATATTTACCATCTATCTTATTTCAATGTAAAGTTATCCGTTCCGATCAATTGACCTTGACAGTAGATCTTGACCTTATAATTTCCTTTCGACAACTCCTCTCCATTCAATCGGTAGAAGATCGCAATATCAATACGTTGATTTTGGTAATCAATCTCTTTCTTATCAGAATACGGTACAGGACCGTTTTCCGTTTGCAGCACATTTCCTGAGTTCGATTGCAGCGTTTTGCCTTCAGGCGTGACGATTTGCATGTACACCATTTTCTTCCCAGGCTGCGCGATCGGGTTTTCTGAGATCGTGAAACTAGACTTGATCTGCTCGCAATTGCGTGCGCGCTCAGTATCAGTCATGGTATTGTTTAGTTTGGAACGAAGACCAGTTGAAGCAAAATTGAAGGCCTGCAGTTTTGAACCTTTCTTAACCAACCCTTCCGCCTGGTTTAAGCTTTCTTGAGTTTGAGAAAGCTGCTCTGATGTTTGTGTCAATTCGGACCTTGTGTTTGTCAAGTCCGTGTTCACCTTAACCAAAGATGTTTCTAGGGAATCTATTTTAATAACATAACCTTTCATAATGCGTCTTAAAGACTCATTCTCTTTCTGAAACCTAAACAACTCACGTGCAGTCCATTTTCCTTTCTCAACTTTTTCCAGAAGACTTTGAATCTCTTGCTGCTGTCTTGCCATGCTATCCGCATCAGCTTCATTCTTCAACTTCATTTCATCATAGGCAGCGAGCATATTTTTAAGGTCTGCTTTCAGGTCTTTAGACATGTCTCCCACGTAACCCGACATCATCTGATTCATTCCTTCCATATCAGCGAGAAGTTCCTTTTTCTCATTTTCACAGGCATTGCATTCCGCATTCTTGCTTGACCACAAGTAAGCCATCACAGCTAAACCGAGTAAAAGTAAAATCAGCACACCAACGAGTGCACCGTTCTTATTTTTCTTTTCCTGTTCAAATTCTGACATGACAGTAATATTTATAGTTCTACTATTCGGTACAGACCAAACTCAAAAAGGTTCCGTTTAGTCCTGATGGATGCTAAAAGTATAGCTCTCCATGATCTGGTTAGACAAAAGCTTCTTACATGCCTCATCAACCAATTTATTTGCCTCATCCTCTGAGGAAGCTTCAACGTTCAAACGGATGTGACGACCAATTCGTACATTGTCGATTGCATCTAACCCAATGTTTTTCATACTCCCCGTAACCGCTTTTCCTTGAGGGTCCAAAAGTGCATCCAGCGGCATAACGTCGATCTCAGCTCTAAATTTCATGTTTTTCTTTTTTGAGAATACTGTTTTCTATTATCGATAAAATCAGGTACAAAAATACGATTAATGAGAATGCCCAAAAACCAAAACCGATAATAAATCCCAAACTTATTAACAAAAACAAGTACCTGATCTGGTTACCTTTCCACCCAAATGTTTTGAACTTTAACGAGAATAAAGGCAACTCTGTAACAAGTAAAATACTAAATATCACAGCTACAATCAACAAAAAGTGCTGATCGTAAATCCACCAAAGTAAATCCCAATTCTCTTTCAATGTGAGATGATCAAAACTCAAGACCAAGGGAAAAGACAAGTAAAATGCTGTATGCGCCGGTGTTGGTAATCCTCTGAAAGAAGTCGTTTGACGCTCATCTATGTTAAACTTTGCCAATCTGAAAAGCGAAAAGAATGGGATCACCAAAGCAACCAATGGCAAGTAGTAATTTGTATTTCCTGCGATCAAAGATTCTAACCAGTAATTGAAATCAAACTGAATTAGTTCGTAATGATGATTCGAAATAAAACCAGGCACATCCATCACCATCATCACCATGACGATCATTCCCGGAGCCACACCAAAAGTCACCATATCTGCCAGTGAATCCAACTGTATACCGAGAGGTCCTGAAGTACCCATTTTGCGCGCAACAAACCCATCCAGGAAATCGAACAAGAATGCCGCCAAAATGAAGATCGGCGCAAGATCAATTCTACCGTGAAGCGCGAGCACTATTGAAAACACCCCGCAAAGTAGATTGAAAGCCGTTAAAATGTTCGCCAGATTAAACATTTGCCTGTTTTAAATAACACCCATTGTTGAGTCAACCATAAGCACTAAATTTACGTCTTTGAAACAACAGGTAATATTGAACAAAGAACACAATTTTTTAGTGAAAATGAAGTTATTGGGATGTAAAATTGATTCTATGCAAAAACTATTGCTGCCCATTGCTGCCATTTGTGTTCTTACTTTTTATTCAAATGCACAAGAAAGTACAGTCGCTCCAAAATACTCCAACGAATTCCTATCAATTGGTATCGGTGCTGATGCTTTGGGTCTTGGAAATGCCGTAGTTGCTAATACTGGAAACGTGAACTCTGCTTATTGGAACCCGGCAGGGTTAACTGAAGTTGACAAATGGCTTGAAGCAGGATTGATGCATTCAGAATACTTTGCAGGAATTGCCAAATATGATTACCTGGGAATCGCACATTCAATCGATGACAAAAGCACAATGGCTTTCTCAGCGATTCGATTTGGGGTAGATGATATTCCTAACACGACACAATTGATCGACAACAATGGGAACATCGATTACGACCGTGTAACAACTTTCACAGCTGCAGATTATGCTTTCCTTTTCTCCTACGCGAGAAAGCTAAAGGTCGAGGGGATGAGTCTCGGAGGAAGCGCAAAAGTGATCTACAGAAAAGTTGGTGACTTCGCCAGCTCATGGGGATTTGGTGTTGATGCAGGACTGCAGTATCACAAATCGGGATGGAAGTTCGGAGCAATGTTACGTGATGCAACAAGTACATTCAATGCATGGATCTTCAATCTTGATCAGGAAACACAAGAAGTATTCATCAATACAGGAAATGAGATCCCTGAAAACGGACTAGAACTTACATTGCCACGATTGATCCTTGGATCATACAGAAAATTCGAATTCGGAGAAAGCGGTATTTACGGTGCCGGAGAAATTGACCTTGACATTACTACAGATGGAAGAAGGAACACACTGATCCGAAGTGGTGTTGCCTCGATCGACCCCCATATGGGAATTGAATTTGGATTCAAGAATTATGTTGCTGTGAGAGCGGGACTTTCAAACATGCAATATGTGAAGGATTTTGATGACACACGCTCCCTTAACCTACAGCCGAACATTGGAATAGGATTGAACATCAAGAACTTTTATCTTGACTATGCATTTACTGACATCGGTGATGTGAGTGCAGCGTTATACTCGCACGTTATCTCACTTAGAATAAAACTCGATAAACCAAACAACGCCCAACGGGAATAATGTTCTTTGGCAATAAACACATATCGATCCTACTGCTAACACTACTTTCTGTCTATTATTCATTTGGACAGACCTATGGTAATGAGTGGATCAATTATTCCCAAAAATACTACTCGTTTAAAGTATATCCGAACAACATTCCGAACTCATTTGGCCCGACAACCACACAGGATCACAGAGTTTACATGATCGACTACAACACAATGGTTGCGGCAGGTATTCCTGTAGCAGGGATCAGCAGTTCCAACCTTCAAGTCTTCGGACGTGAAAAGCAAGTACCGATCTATGTCAATGACGGCGGCGACTCAAGCATGGATCCGGGAGACTACATTCTTGTTGTTGCGAAAAGAAATGACGGATGGTTGGACTCTACACTTTACCTCGATCCAAATACGATCGGTGATGCAAACTACAGTCTCTACAACGACACTATTCAATATTTCCTGACATGGAATGCTTCCACGAATAATCTACGGTTTCAGGAAGACAACAACACTGATTTCAGCAACTACACACCCGCGGATTACATCATTTACAATCGCTGGCAATCAAATACAAGTACGTATTCGGACGGTGAACGTGTATCAGAAACTTCAAGCTCCTTCTATACCTCGGGTGAAGGTTGGTCGAGTGCTGCCCAAAACGGTGCAAGTGGCGGATACACATGGAATTCGAGCTCCATGCAACTGCAATATCCATATCAAGGACCTGGAGCTCCCAATGTGCGATTTTCTGCACTGCAGATAGGCGAATCTGATGCCCAGGCGAACGGCAGTAACAATCACCATGCACGGTTCACAGTTGGTGCTTCAGATTATATAATTGCTGACACTACATGGGAAGGATACAACAGTATTTTCGTTCAGGAACAATTCCCAGTATCAATTCTACCAGCGAGCGGAGGATCCAACTTTAAGGTACAGATCATTGCAGATCTTGGAGCAATTACAGATTATCAATCTATCTCAAACTGGTCGTTTAAATATCCGCGTGTTCCAAATTTTGGAGGAGCAAACTACTTTGAATTTGAAGCGCCAAACAGTGCTACTGAAAGCATGATCCGTATTGACGCAACGAACGTCAATTACAATAATCCATTTGTATTTGTTTTTGGTGACCAGCCGCGCATGGTTCGGTTTGAACCAAATGGAGGAGCCTACTCAATGCTTATTCCGAACTCTACAAATGGAGTCGATCAACAAGTGGTATTTCATGACAGTTCAAACATCATTGCAGTACCCCAACTTTCTCCTGTAAACGGAACAGGAAACTTCACAAACTTCCTGGCCAATGGAGCTGATGATGCTTTGATCATGGTGTTCCATCCAAACTTACTTTCCGCCTCGGTAAATTATAAGAACTATAGAGAGTCTGCGGCCGGTGGAAACTATCAAACAGTATTTGCAAACATCAATGAGCTCTACCAGCAATTTGGCGGCGGTATTGAAAAGCACATCAACGGAGTCCGTAGATTTTCGCATTACCTCTACAACAATACAACAACAAAGCCGAGAGGTTTGTACTTGATGGGGAAGGGAATTCGAGAAGCAAATTACAATGCATTCCTTAATGACGGACCAGGAACCAGAAAGAATCCGGCCCGCTTCCATCAGTGCTTGATTCCTTCTTTTGGAGAACCATCAAGTGATGTATTTATCACCTCAAACCTGGAAGGGTCTTCTCTTTGGGCACCCTTATTTGGTACAGGTAGAATCTCGGCAAAAACAAATCAAGAGCTTCAGGATTACTTGAATAAAGTGATCGAATACGAAGGTGAACAGGATAGTACTGTAGTTTATGACTCTGCAACAAAAGATTGGCAGAAACACATCATTCACTTCACAGGAGGGATTGGTCCTTCACAACAAACTACATTTGCCTGGTACATGGACCAAATGAAAGCGCGAATCCAGGATACACTCTTTGGTGGAGACGTTCATTCATTGTACAAGACAGATTCGGCACCATTAACTCCGTCAGAACTGGATGAGATCATGAACCGCATCAATAACGGTGTAAGTCTTATTACTTACTTCGGACATGCCCTATCTACTTCGAGCGGATTTGAGATCAATATTGACGAAGTAACAAATTGGTCAAACCAAGGAAAATATCCATTGATGCTAGTGAACTCTTGTTATAATGGAAACATCTTCCAGGTGACAACTTCGAACTCAGAAGAATTCGTTCAGATCCCAGATAAAGGAGCTATTGCATACATCGCATCCATTAGACAAGGATTCGCACCTTATCTCAGAAACTACAGCTATGAGATGTACAAGCAAATGGGACAAGTGAATTACGGAGCAACACTTGGAGAACAGATGAGGGCGACGATCTCAACGCTAGAAGGCGGAACGAACTCATTGTACAATGAAACAACGTGTGCTCAGATGGTTTTGAACGGAGACCCCATGCTTCACCTAAACTATCACGTGAAGCCAGAGATAGAGATAACAGAGCAAAGCATATCATTCTCCCCTACAGATATTGACCTGAGCGTTGACAGTATTACGATGAACATCGAATTGAAGAACCTCGGACAAACCATCAACGATACCATTGTACTTGAAATTACTCGTAATTTCCCCGGCACAGCGTTCGATTCTAACTATGTGGTCTTTGTCCCTAACCTGTTTTACACAAAAACCGTCAGCTTTAAAATGCCGCTCCAACCTTCTATCGGTATCGGCCTGAACAGCTTTAACATTAAAGTGGACATCCCTACAATTCATGATGAAGTCTACGATGAAGTCTTTAACAACCAGGTTACAAAAACACTCTACATCGCGGTTGATGGAATCGTACCCGTCGAGCCTTATGAATTTGCCGTAATTCCAGACGACAGTGTGACCTTGAAGGCAAGTACGATGGATCCAATTGCACCACTGGAGACGTATCGCTTTGAAATAGACACGATCGATTTTGAGGGCGCACCAAGTCAAGCGCACAGATTTGCAACAATGACCGAGCTCGGTGGAGTCAAAGAAGTCTTCCCTTCTGACTGGACACTTACGAATAACCCAACTGCAGACGGAACGCTTACTCTAGAAGACAGCGTCGTTTATTTCTGGCGTGTAAGTATAGAAGGAGACACTAATTGGCGAGAGAGTTCTTTTCAATACATCCCTGGAAAAACCGGATGGGGACAGGATCACTTCTTCCAGTTTAAGAAAAATGATTTTTACGGACTGAACTATAACAGATCAATAAGACAGCGAGAGTTTGTTCCAACCTACTATAGAAATGTATCTATTGATGCGTATTCAACAACATCATCTTCCGGTGTTCTTAATAACGCTTGGTACCTGGATGGAATCCAGCAGGATTACGGATGGGGTTGCGGAAATGCTGACAAGTTCTTAGTTGGTGTAATTGACCCTATTACACTTGAGTCTTGGGGGACCAGATACCAAACTCAAAATCCTAATAATGATTTTGGGAACGAGAATGACAACGGAGCATGTTTGCCAAGGGTAATGAAGTACTTCACTTTCTACCAGAACAATGCAACTTCATTGAGCAATTTCCAAAACATGGTCAACAACGAGGTGCCAGATGGACATTATCTCGTTATTTACACACCTGTAAGAGCGCGACATGATCTTTGGACTTCAATTGACTCTTTAGGCATGTACAGCACTTTCCAGGCACTTGGTTCAGACAGTGTGAACTCAAGTAGACCAAACAGACCATATGCCTTCTTTTGCAAGAAAGGAGACCCGACATCGGTTGTGGAGGCATACGCTGAGTATCAGGGCGGGGATGTACATTTAGATGCTATCGCATATGGAGAGATCGGTGGTCGAGAAGCAGCACCTTTGATCGGCCCAAGTACTAGCTGGGGAAATGTTTACTGGAAACAGGACTCACTGGAAAATCCAACTACAGATTCAACCACTTTAACAATTAAAGCTTACTCTATCCAACAGGCGTTGCAATTTGAGATCGACACTGTATTCACATCTAATGACTCCCTTCTTAATCTCGGAGCATTCATAGACGCATCATTGTACCCGTACGTTAGCCTTGAAGCAACCTACCGTGATGAACTTTATTCAACTCCTGCTCAAATAGACAGATGGCATGTTCTTTATCAACCGGTACCGGAAGCAGCAATAGACGGGACAACAGCTTACACATGGAGTGCAGGTGACACACTTCCAGAAGGGATGCAAGTGCAGTTTGCAGTAGATGTCCGTAATATTTTCACTGTTGACATGGATTCTTTACTCGTAAATTATTGGGTACAAGATGACCAACAGGTGAAATATCCAATCACTTATGCAAGACAGGATTCGCTAAGAGTGAACGAAACATTAAGAGATACGATTACATTCTCAACTGTAGGCCTATCAGGATGGAATACTTTAGAGATGGAAGTGAACCCATTTGTGAATGGAAGTTTATACGTTACGGACCAGCCAGAGCAGGAGCACTTCAATAACCTATTATCAGTTCCATTCTATGTAACGCAGGATGATGAAAACCCAATTCTGGATGTGACCTTTGACGGGCAGCATATCTTAAATGGTGACATAGTAAATCCGTACAGCGAGATCTTGATCACCTTGAAGGATGACAATGAGTTCCTTATCATGGACAATGTTTCCGATACGGCATTGTTTGGTGTTTATCTCACAGATCCTTCAGGCAATCAAAAGCGTATTCCATTTGAAGATGGATTGGGGAACACAGTAATGCAATGGATCCCTGCAGATGTGCAGAACAAGCGCTTCAAGATCATTTGGCCTGCGCAATTAATCCAGGATGGTACGTACACCTTGTTTATCCAAGGTGAAGACCGCACAGGAAACCTATCTGGTGACATTGACTATACTGTAAACTTTGAAGTAGTTCACGAGTCGAGCATTACTAACATGATGAATTACCCGAACCCATTTAGTACAAGCACACGATTCGTATTTACTCTTACAGGAAGCGAAGTTCCTGACGATATCATCATTCAGATCATGACCATATCAGGGCGTGTTGTTCGCGAGATCACCGAAAACGAGTTGGGTGAATTACGCATAGGAAGAAATATTACTGAATATGCCTGGGATGGTAAAGATGAGTTTGGAGATCCTCTCGCAAATGGCGTCTACCTATATCGCGTTAAAGCAAGAATTGATGGTGAAGATATCAAGCACCTTGAGTCAGGAGCCGATTCATACTTCAAGAAAGACTTCGGTAAAATGTATATCCTTCGCTAGAAAAAGCGACAAGAGAAGATCGCGGTATCATCAACAAGGTCAAGCCTACCTTTCCAATCATCCAGTTTCGAAAAGATGAGTGAGTTCATGTCATCCATGTTCAAGGGATAATAGTTGTGCACAATTTTAACCAATCGTTCAGTACCAAAAAACTCTTCACGCTCGTTTTCCAGCTCAACAACACCATCAGTATAAAGTACCATCGTAGTATTAGGACCGAGTTCTTTCTCGCCCACGTTGATGAATGGAAGCTCGTCCAGCATTCCTAATCCAATACAACCCTTATCTAGGGCTTCAACTTCTTTTCCGTTAGTAATGAAAGGATGATTATGTCCTGCGTTCACGTAGCTGAGCTTACGTGTTTTCGCATCGTAATGAGCGATGAAGAAAGTAATGAACTTCTCGCCCTTTGCACTGTTGATGACCTTCTTATTCAGCTCCTCCATGAGTTCTTCCATTGAGTACCTGCGATACTGGAACAAAGTTCTGATTGTAGCTTGAAAGTTCGCCATGAGCATTGCTGCCGAGATACCCTTTCCGGAAACATCACCAATACAAATGATGTACTCATCTTCTCCCAGCGGGATGAAATCATAATAATCACCACCCACTTCATGTCGAGGCGTATACCTCGCAGAAATGTCCATACGCTTATTCGTGGGCAGCTCCTCAGGGAAGAATAATTTCTGCATCGCTGATGCGACCTCCAGCTCTTTCTTCAGCTGCTGCTGCTTCAACTGGATCTTAGCCATCCGCTTATTCTCAATGGCAACAACGATGATGTTTGTGAGGGTTTGCACAAAACTCATATACCCTATCGTCGTATCGAATCGTCCTCCTTCAAAAGTAACACCATCGATCAATAGGTACGCCAGTGGTTCATTCTTATGAAGTACGGGCACAACTACATCAAAATCTTTTAAGATCTCTGAATGCGATGATTCGATCACCGTGATCTCGTTGAATCGCTTTAATTCCTGGGCAACATCAAGTCCTTTAACTTTTCCTTTGTACCCAACACGCAAGAGCATGTCCCAATCATCTAATCGATTAAACAATACAAAACGGTCGAAGCCTAACTGCTCTCTAAGAATAAAAGCATAAAGTTGCGTGATCTTCTCTACCGGCTGATTGGTATTAATAGCGTTTGTGATCTCAAGCAATGAATTAAGCTTGAAATCCTTTTGTTGTAATTGATTTTCCAGATTTTCTATAACCTCATTCA